>NZ_JBXEJO010000032.1:0-99452 GCF_056837965.1 Bradyrhizobium ferriligni | reverse complement strand
CCGCCGGACCGCATCACCCAGCTGCAGCGCATTCGCAACGCGCTTGCGCAGGAGAAGACGGCGTGCGCCATGACGGCGGATCAGACGGCGAGCTTCATCGTGATCAGGGTGTGCGATCTCGCATTGTTTGCCTCGGGCCAGGCAACCATCCTGGATGGTTTCAAGCCGATCGCGGCCCGCGTCGCGGCGACGCTCGACAAGGAGCCCGGCCGAATCCGGGTGGTTGGACATACCGACAGCTCGCCGATCCGCACCGTGCGTTTCCCCTCGAATTTCGAATTGTCGGTCGAGCGCGCCAAGGCGGTTGCCGCCGCGCTGAAGCCCGGCCTAGCCGATGGTTCGCGCGTCGATGTCGACGGCAAGGGATCGGATTCACCGATTGCCAGCAATTCGACGCCCGAGGGACGCGCCAAGAACCGTCGGGTCGAAATCTTCATCGAACGTAGCGAATAGGCGGACGCCAGAAGCTCACGCGATAAGCGACAGGTACCGGTAAAAATGCTCGCTAAGGACATACTACGCATCGTTCTCTATGGAGTCGGGCTCAGCTCGCTTGGGGCCGTGATCTACCTTGCCGGTCCCTTCGTTGCTTTCGGCGACTGGCATCCGCTGGAAAATCACATCGTTCGCCAGATCGCGATCCTGCTGCTCGGCGCCGCGGCAGCAGGCGTCACCGGTCTTCATTTCTTCAAGCGACGCAAGAATGCCAAAGAGATCGCCGACGGCGTCAGCGGTGCGGACCAGGCTGTCAGCGACGAGCCGGTGCTCAAGGAGCGCATGAAGGATGCGCTCGCAACGCTCAAGACCGCGAGCGGGAACAAGTCCGGTTATCTCTACGATCTACCCTGGTACGTCATCATCGGCCCGCCAGGTGCGGGAAAGACCACCGCGCTGGTCAATTCGGGGCTCAAGTTTCCGCTCGCGCGCGGGGCGACGCCGGCGGCGATCGCCGGGGTCGGCGGGACTCGCTACTGTGATTGGTGGTTTACCGAGGAGGCGGTGCTGATCGATACCGCCGGTCGCTACACAACCCAGGATTCAAACAGCAAGGCCGACAAGGAAAGCTGGCTGTCCTTTCTGGACATCCTGAAAAAAAATCGGTCGCGCCAGCCGATCAACGGCGTTCTCGTCGCGATCAGTCTGGAGGACGTGCTGACACTGCCGAAGCAGGAACTCGCGCTTCATGCCGATGCCATCCGGATGCGGCTCCTCGAGCTGCATCAAAGGCTGAAGGTGAGCTTCCCGGTCTACGCGCTGTTCACCAAGGCCGATCTCGTCGCCGGTTTCACTGAATATTTCGCCTATCTCGGCGAGGCCGGCCGGCGCCAGGTCTGGGGGGCCACTTTCCAGACCGCCGACAAGACCCAGAATCTGGTGGGGCAGGTCCCGGTCGAGTTCGATCGCCTGCTGGAACGTCTGAGCGAGGAAACGCTCGATCGTCTGCAGGACGAGCCGACGCCGCAGCACCGGGTGCAGTTGTTCGGCTTCCCGGCGCAGATGGCGCGGCTCAAGCCGCAGATCCACGATTTCCTCAACCAGATTTTTGAGCCGACGCGGTATCACGTGAACGCCAATCTGCGTGGGTTCTATTTCACGTCGGGTACCCAGCAGGGTACGCCGATCGATCAATTGATCGGATCGTTGGCGCGGACGTTCGGCGCGGAGGAAGTCGGGGCCGGATCATACTCCGGAACCGGCAAGAGCTATTTTCTCGCCGATTTGATTTCGAAGGTCATCATCGGCGAGGCCGACTGGGTCTCGACCGACCGTGCTGCGGTGCGTCGCGCCCTGATCCTCAAGACTGCCGCGCTGTCGGTGATAGGTTTGGTGGCGATCGGGCTGATCGGCGCGTGGCTGACCAGCTACAAGCGCAACTCCGAGCTGATCGAGCAGAGCTTGCAGGCGGACAACGAGTATGCAACCGCAGGTGCGCCGCTCATCAAGCAAACGCTGATCGCCGATCATGATCTCGACAAGGTGCTGCCGCTGCTCTATCGGCTGCGGAACGCTCCGGCCGGCTATGCCTCACGGAATGAGCCGGTAGCACTTTCGGCGCGCTACGGACTCAGTCAGCACGCGCGCCTGTTGTCGCCTGCGAAGGCGGCCTATCACACCGCGCTTGAACGCATGTTCAGGCCTCGCTTGCTGTACCGCCTGGAAGAGCAGCTCAATGCGCGCATCAACGAGCCTGCCTTCGTCTATGAGGCGCTCAAGGTCTACCTGATGCTCGGCGGCCTGCAATCCCCCGACCGCGAGCTCATCCGTTCCTGGATGCAGCGCGACTGGGCGGACAACCTCTATCCTGGCGCGACCAACGCGGAGGGGCGGCGTCTGCTGGATGAAAATCTCGTTGCCATGTTCGACCTCGAAACCGAGCAGCCGCCGCTGGTCGAGCTCGACGGACGGCTGATCAAGCAGGCCCAGAATTCGTTGGCGCGCCTCAGCGTCTCGCAACGTGCCTACGAGTTCCTGAAGTCGGAGGCTCGTGGATCGACCGCCGGCGACTGGATCGCCAGCCGCCGGGGCGGTCCGGACGTGGCAGTCGTCTTCGAAACCACGACTGGGCAGCCCTTGGACAACGTGCGGGTGCCCGAGTTCTTCACCTACAACGGCTTCAATCAGAAGTTCATCGCTCGACTGCCCGGATTGTCGGAGCGCATGAAGCGCGAGCGCTGGGTCTTGGGTGACGCCGGCCAGCAATCGGCAATCGACCAGCAGTATGACAATCTGGCCGGCGATCTGCTCAGCATCTACTCCAATGAGTTCGTGACGACGTGGCGGACTGCGCTCGGCAGTCTGCGTCTGAAGAAATTGCTCGCGGACAAGCCGAAATACGAGGTGCTGAGGGCGCTTTCGGCGCCGACCTCGCCGATGCGGCAAATCCTGGAGTCGGTGCGCGACGAGACGATGCTGACCAAGGAACGCCCGAAGCCGGCGAGCGGCGGCACGCCGGCCGCGCCGCCCGCGGCGACCACGCCAGCGCTGTTCAACAATGCCCAGGATGGTACGCCCGGTGCGGCGATAGAGTCGCAGTTCAAACCCTACCATGCAGTCCTTGAAGGGGAGAGCACCCGCCGGCCGATCGACTCGACGATCGCAAACCTGAACGACATCGCGCAGAATCTGACGCTGATGGTCGAGAATCCACAACTGACGGCGCAAGCAACGGCGGGGCTTCAGGCCCAGGTTGCAGCGCTGCGCAACAATGCCTCGCGTATGCCGCCACCATTTTCCGATATGCTGCGGGCCGCGGCCGCGGAGTTCGAAGGCAGCATCGCCGCCTCCACCGCCGGTCAGATTCTGCAGTCGTTGCGCGATCAGGTCACGCCGGTCTGTCAGCAGACGGTGACCAACCGCTACCCGTTCGTACGGAGCAGTGGTCAGGAAGTCCCACTCGCGGATTTCGCCAAGCTGTTCAGCCCGAACGGCATCATGGACAAGTTCTTCACTCAATTCCTGGCGCCTTATGCGGATACTTCGCGATCCGAATGGGTCTGGCGGAAGGAGAGTCCCGTCGGCCGATCGTTCTCGCCCGACACATTGAAGCAGTTCCAGAACGCCGCCTATATCCGCGATGCCTTTTTCCAGACTGGCGGCGGTGTGCCGGCGGTGTCCTTTGCGATCCGGCCACCGGCTGCGGCCGGACCGGGCATCACAGTCAAGACCGAGATCGGCGGCACGACGATCACGAGCCCAACCACACCAGGACCAGCCGCAGCTCCCTCCATGTTTGGCGCGCCGCAACCCGCTCCTCCGCCGCCGCCGCCGCAGAGCAATTCACCGACCACGGTGCTCTGGCCCGGCCCATCGCCGCGGACGGCAATTTCGGTCAGCAACGAGACCGGCTCGCCGTCCGTACTCGAGCGCATCGGTCCCTGGTCATTGTTCCGAATGCTGGAGGCCGGCTCGCTGGTCGCCAAGGCGGAATCCGCCAGCGCAACTTTCATTGTTGCCGGACGTGAGCTCAATTATCAGATTTCGACCGGATCGTTGCGCAATCCGCTAAACCTGTCAGTGCTCCGCGAGTTTCGTTGCCCGACCGGAATATGACCATGCGATGCGGCTTATTCGGCAAGATCGGCGCGAAGCGTGATTTCATCGCGATCGCGACGCCGCGCAGCTTCCTGGAAGTCTGGGAGCCGTGGGTGCAAGCTGCCATCTCCGCGAGCCGCCATCAACTCGGCGCCGCCTGGCAGGAAGCATTCTTGACCGCGCCGATTTGGCGATTCTGGCTTGGCGCCGAGATCTGCGGCACCACCGTCGCAGGAGCGATCATGCCGTCGCTTGACGGCGTGGGGCGATACTATCCGTTGACGCTGCATGCGATGCCGGATGGTGACGACGCGCTGCCGCCGCCGCACATCGATCCGCAGGACGGGTGGTATGGGCAAGTGGAGACGTTCCTGCTCTCGACCCTGGACCGGGCTGCGACGTTCGAGCAGATCTCCGATGCACTGGATCGTCTCGCGCTTCCACGTCTGCGGACGCCGGGGACTGATGGACCACCGATCGTGTCGCTGAGCGACGCGACGCTGGGAATGGTTTCGACGGTCGATGGGTTTGCCGAGTCGTTCGGCACGCTCTGCGGCGCCAACCCTCAAGTCTATGCTGCGGCCAGTTTCTGGTGGACCACCGGGGGCGAGGGGTTCTCGCCGATCGCACTCTGTTGCCGCGGATTGCCGGATCCGTTTGACTATTCCACGTTGCTGACCGGCGACGTTGGCCGCGAAGTATCAGGGACGGGATGACGCGCGATGGTACACGTCCCCGCCTTGTTCGATGTCGGTAGCGTCACACACGCCGGACGGGTGCGGGCGCGGAACGAGGATGCATGCCTGGTAAGGACCGACGTCGGCCTGTGGGCCGTCGCTGACGGTATGGGCGGTCACGAGGCGGGCGATCTTGCCAGCCGCATCGTGGTGGAGTCGCTTGATTCCATCGGCGCGCCGGACTCCGCGGCGGACCTGTTGGCGCAATGCGAAGCACGCCTGTTCAGCGCCAACCAGCAGATCCTGGCCCTCAGCCATGAAAGGCGGGGTGCCATTGTCGGGACCACAACGGCAGTCCTGCTCGTACGCGACGGCCATTATGCCTGTATCTGGGCGGGTGATAGTCGGGTGTACCTGATCAACCGCCATGGCATCACACAGGTGTCGCACGATCATAGCGAGTTGGAGGAACTGATCGCTGATGGCGCGCTATCACGCGAAGAGGTCCAGGACTGGCCGAGCAATGCCATCACCCGGGCCGTTGGTGTCGTCGCCGACCCCGAGCTCGAGGTGGTGACCGGTCCGGCCGAACCGGAAGACATCTTCGTGATTTGCAGTGACGGCTTGACCCGACACGTGCGGGACGACGAGATCGAACAGCACGCGGCCACTCGACTTGCCCAGACAGCCTGCGACGACATGCTCGCGCTCGCGCTTGAGCGCGGCGGGCTCGACAACGTCACGATCGTGATCGTGCGATTGCTCGCGCCACGATCCTCAGAGCCCACGAGGACGCCGCTCGATCAGGAGCCACGACCATGACCGCGAACGATCCGTTTCGGTCATCCTACCGCGGTGTGCCGGCCGGCACCCGGCTCAACGGCATTTACGAGATCGAAACGATGATCGGGGCGGGCGGCATGGGGGAGGTCTACCGATGCCGCGAGATCCAGACCGGATCGCCCGTTGCGGTCAAGATGTTGCTCCCCGACATGGTCGACAACGAGGCGGCGCTTGCGCTGTTCCGGCGGGAGGCAGCGGCACTCCACAATCTTCCGCATGAAGCAATCGTTCGCTACTTCCTGTTCACGGTCGAACCCGCACTGCAGCGCCCGTATCTGGCGATGGAGTTTGTGAACGGACGCTCGCTGTCGAACATGCTCGACGATGGGCCGCTGACCTTCGAAGCGCTGATCAAATTGATGCAGCGGGTCGCATCGGGCCTTCAAGCCGCTCACGAGCACGGCATTATCCATCGCGATGTCTCGCCCGACAACATCATCGTGCCGCTCGACGATGTAAGGCGGGCGAAGATCATCGACTTTGGGATCGCCCGGTCAACGCAGATGGGTGACAAGACCATCATCGGTTCCGGCTTCGCCGGCAAGGACAATTACGCGTCGCCGGAACAGGTCGGCCTGTACGGCAATGATGTCACCGCGAAATCCGATGTCTACAGCTTTGGTCTCGTGCTGTTCCATGCCTTGACCGGACAAAAGCTCGATATGGGCGGGAGCCAGTTTCAACTGGTCGAGAAGCGTCGGCGTGTGCCCGATCTCGGCGCAGTGGACATGCGCATCAGGCCGCTTCTCGAGAGGATGCTGCAGCCGGACCCGGCCTTGCGCCCGACCATGGCGGAGGTCGCCAACTGGACGCCGGCGGGTTCGGCGCAGCCGTCCGCAGTACCGCTCTACGGCTTCGATCCATTGGCGAAGTCGCAGGCTGGTATGTCTGCGCCGCAGGAGCGGGCACCATCAACCACGCGGAACTCCCGCCGCATCTGGCTCGGCGCCTGCGTCGCGGGACTGCTGCTTCTGCTGGGCGGCGGTGGATACACCTTCTATAAATTTGTCTGGAGGACATCGGGCTTGGCGGCTTTGCCGCCACCTCCGAAACTTGCCGGGAGGTCCACGCCGCCTAGCGAGCCTGTTCCGCCACCGCCAGCACGTCAGGAGCCGGTGAAGCTGCCGTCTCAGCCGACGTTGACGCCGTCTCCGTCCCCCGACGGGCCGGGTCGAGCCGAGCGCATCCGCAAATATGTCGCCCAATATGCGGGCGGCGACTGCTTCTTCATCCTGCCTGTTGCGGTGAGCTCAAGCGCAGCCGTCATTGAAGGCTTCGGCGCTTCGACCGCCCCGTTCGATACCTTCGACAAAGCGTTTCGAAAGGAGCAGGGATTTGAGGCTTCGGTCGGCGTCAGGCAGGTGAATCAGGCACAATGTCCGGCCGTCAAATTCCTCAGTCAGGTCGGAAGCGATCAAGCGCGTGCGCCGCGCATCAACCTGTCGGCGACGGAGCTGAAGGCCGGCGAGACCCTCAATGGGACCGTCGAGAATTTTGCCAACCGGGTGGTGGAACTGCTCATGGTCTCGGATCGCGGCGAGGTGCGCAGCCTGTCCTATCTCCTGAAGCCGGGCGTCGACTCGCTTTCCTTTGCCCTGCCGATGGAGCGTACGACCGGTCCGCAACTCCTGTTGGCCGTCGCAGCCCCGCGGGTTCTGGATTCATTGCGCCAGCCGCGACCGATGGCTGCCGACACATTCTTCCTGCAGGCGACGAGCGAAGCTCAACGCGGCAACGTGGCCATCACCGCGGCTGGACGCTATGTGATGCTCACCAATTGAGCCGCTGTTCAGAACTTGCCGATCATCAAGATCTTCAGGTCGGCATCCGGCTTGAAGTCGCTTGCCGTGAATTGCCGCGCGTTGTCGGCAGATGACGGCTTGAGCCGCCCCGGACAAAAACTGACCAGACGGTCGTCGCCGCCCGGATCGATCGTCAACGTGAAGGTCCGGATTGGACCCGCCCAGTTCGCACCTGTCTTGAGCACGTAGGAAATGCGCCGTTCCTGCAGCTTGGCGGTATTGGCCTGGCTGTCACCTGTGCGCTTGTCCAATTCGGCAAGGAACGCATCCGTAACGCAATAGTCTCTCCTGTACCGCTCGACTTCCGGTCCCAGTGCCGCGCTGCGACGCAGACCCGAGCGCAGGACCGTGTCAGGGCTGGAGCCGACGCTCGGGCGATACTGATGTTCGACCGTGACGGTACGTGCCGCTGGAAACACCTGCTCGCGAACGGCCGACGTCTTGGTTACCCAGCCGGGCGTGTATTGCTGGCGACCGTTGTCGCTCATGCCCGCAGGCATCAGAAGGCCATCATCGATCAGCTTCGTGCGGGTTGTCGCCGGCAGGTCGGCCACCCGGATCTCCCGATCACCAAGCGGCAGCAGGGACAGCTTGAACTGACGGAGAAGGGCGGTGACATCCTTGCTGCCGACCATGGCGCGCTGATCGATGGCCAGCGGCACCGCGTTGCCGTCGATCCTGGTCTCGAACGCGACGAAGTTGACTGGATCGCTCGATGGAAGGGCAATGTTCTCGGCTTCGGACAAATCGATGTCGGGCAGCGGAAAGGCGACGGTGAGCGCAACCGGCTTGCTCGTCTGGTTGACGAATTGGTAGCGAACGGTGACCCTGTCCAGCCCGATATGAAGCTCCTCGCTCGCCATGGCCACGTCCTTGGTGCGGACGAATTGCAGCCCGCCGATGGACAATTCGGCCGCGGAATCATTTGCCCGCGCAGGCCAGCCGGTTGCGGCCAACAGGGCGATCATCAAGGCTCGCAACCTCAACGACAGCCCGCTTAACGCTCCATTTGCCATGCCGGCCTCCATGCGGCGCCGCAGCGTCTGTCCGTGTGGGTCAATCGATCGCCTGGTAGAGGTCGCCCCATTCCGGCTTCCAGACGCCATCGGGGTCGCAAACCACGACCGCGAGCTTCATGTCATTGGCGAGACGGATTGCGCCGCGAAAGGCATCCTGCGCCGGCATATGGGCGCTGACCTGGTCGCTGTTCAGGCGTCCCCCGCTTGCGGCGGCCGGCAACACGATTGACCCGGAGGCGCCGGTATTGTCGCGCTTCAAAACCAGAGTAATCGCGTCTGGCTGGATTTCGCTGACTTGCTCAAATCTGTTTCTGGCCATGATTTTGCACTGCAAGCTGAAGGAGTTCGGACTATCACCGTCCAGTGAAAGAGTTGAACGGGATCGGGGTTGCTCGCCACTAATTGACGCTGCACTCGCGCAGTCTTGGATTAGGCAGTCTTGGATTAGTCGGACTGACGCCGCATTCGGTTCGGTTACATTGAGGCGGATATGCTTCGTCGATCTAGCTGGATCTGGCTCTCTATCGTCGGCGTGGTCATGGCTGCCACTGGGGCCAGGGCCGACGATGCGGTCGTGCGAAGCTTTGCCGGCGGTTCGGCTGCATCCATGGTCGGGATCGTCCCGGCCAGCCAGGACGTCGAACTCGCGGGCCCGCAAGCGCTCAGTGCTGACGGACAGGGAAACCTGTTTGTGCTCGATCAAATCAACGGCCGCATTCTGCAGTTCGACCCCAAACAGCCGAACACTGCTCCCGACATCCTGAAGATGCCTGGCGATGTGCAGCCCACCGACCTCGTCGTCCATAACGACGACATCATGGTTTGGGACGGCGGCGTGCGGATGCTGAAGGCGGCACCAGGACAGTCCACACGCGGGCTGGGTGGAGACGAGATCCAGCTGGAGGAAGTCTCATCCCGCGGAACCGACGACCAGGTCGCCATTTCGGCCTTCGCCCAGATGGGCTCGCAGGCGCTGAGCAGCCCGACCGACTTGCTCGATCAGAATACGCGCGCGGCCATCGTCAGGACGACGCGACAGCCCGACCGGCAATATATCGCCTCGCGCAGCAAGGGATCGGTGATCGCCGATATCATTCCCGACAAGGGCAATGCCGGCGTTCGGGTCGAAATCCAGACCATGGTATCCAACGAGACCATCGGTCAGCTCGGCCTGCGCGTCCGCAACCAGCTCGGCACCGTTGAGTTTCTCGAGATCGACAACAGCGACCGCTTCTACGTGCTGGCCGAGGACATTCCTCCGTCGGGCAAGAATGCATCCACCTTCGTCGCACGCTATGCCGCGAACGGACGCCTTGAGGGCATCTACGAGCTGCCGCTGGAGAATACGCCCGTGACCCGGCGGTTCGTCACCGTCTCGGGCGATGGCGACGTCTATTTTCTGCGCACCAAGCCGGATGGTGTCGAGGTGGTCGGTGTCGGCTTCCGCCCCCTGGGGAAGGTATCGGTCATCGACGTCAGGCCGTCGCGCACGGCGGCCGCGCCGGCGGCGGCGCGGCCGGATATCAAGTTCAATGCGACCGCCGCCGTGCGGCCGTCCAATCGTCAGCAGGCGATCGAGACCGCCTTCGCCTTTGAGGGCATCCAGTGGAAGCTGGCACCGGCGAACTACGGTAGCGATCCCGACAGCCAATGCTCCGGTTTCAGCCGTATTCGCCGGCCGTGGTACCTGCAGGGCAAGATAAACCAGGAAGTGCGCGGCGTGCCCTATTGCTGGGGGTGCCACGGTTCGCTCGCGAACTTCCGGCAGCGGATCGACAGCGGGACGCTGGCGGGCAATGTCTGCACCCGTAACGAGCCACGGCCGGATGTGGCCGGTGTCGACTGTTCGGCATTCGTCAGTGCAACGTGGGGGCTTTCCGTTCACTACACGACCGCCGCCATCCCCGCGATCGCCGCACCCGTGACCAACCCCTGGGACCTCAAGCCTGGCGACGCCCTGAACAAGCCGGGTTCCCACGTGATGTTATTCCTGCGGTTCACGCCCGATCGCAAGGCTGAGGTCATGGAATCCTCGACGGGTGGCTGCAACGGTCGGGTCTGCCGCAACGTCTATCCGCTCGCGAGCCTGCTCGCGCGCGGCTACGTTCCGGTCCGCTTTCGCGCATTCGCAGATGATCAGACGACCGTTTCCGCGAACGCCTATCAGGAGACCGAGGCGCCGACAGGCCGCAAGACGGCGAATAAACGGCGCTGAACCTGAGGTCTTGCCGAGGCTACAGATGAACATGGATCACCGCCGGCGCGCTGGTTTCCAGAGGTCCAGACGGCATTTCTGCTGCTCTGCCTTACCGGTGCGGCTCCAGGGCGGACCTGGTTGATATCGAGGTGGATCGCGATGCGAACGCTCAGGGGCTTTGATCGAAGGACCGGTTGGCTGTGTGCCGCCATCCTGCTCGCTGCGTTGATCGGCCTGCCACTCCAGCGCGCGCATGCGGCGGGTGAACTGTCGATAAGCAATCCCGACGGTGCGGCTCTCCGGGCGCTCGTCATCGGGATCGACGACTACCAGCATGTACGCAAATTGAAGGGCGCGGTCGCCGACGCCAATGACATCGTGTCCAGCCTGAGGACCATGGGCGTCAGCGATGTGGTCGAGCTGACCAATGCACAGGCCGACAGGGCAAGCGTGCTGCGCGAGATCAGCTCACTGGTGGAGCGGACCAAGAGCAACGATCTCGTCTTCCTGTCGATCGCAGGTCACGGCACGCAGGAGCCGGAGCGGATCAAGGGCTCGGAACCGGACGGAATGGAGAACGTGTTCCTGCTGCCCGAATTCGCGACCACCCCGGCCGGGTCGGTCGAACGCATTCTGGGAAGCGAATTCAACCATTTCATCCGGCAGTTCGAATTGCGCGGCGCAAGGGTGATTTTCGTTGCGGATACCTGCCATGGTGGCGGAATGGTGCGCGATATCGATCCGCGGGCGGCCGAGATGAGCTTTCGACAGGTGCCGCGCTATACGCTGCTGGTCGATGAATTGAAGCCGGTGTCGAGCAGCGACGACCCGAAGTCCGAACTCGATCTCGACCACACCGCGTTCATCGCCGCGGTCGATCGTCACACCAAGGCTCCGGAAGTGCGGATTCCCGGGATCGACGGCCTGCGCGGCGCCCTGAGTTATGCCGTTGCGCGGGCCATGGAGGGCAACGCAGACATCAATCATGATGGCAAGGTGACCCTGAAGGAGCTTTTCAGCAATGTTCGGCAGGTGGTCTATCAACTGTCCGACCAGCGCCAGAACATCGTGACGGTCTCGTCGCCGGCGCAGACGCCGGAAACCGAGGTCGCCTTCGAATTGACCCGCGGCGTGGTGTTGATCCAGGGGACGGCCGCGAGAGCTGCCTCCGGCCAGGTTGCTAACGTCGCGTCCGCCGAGAAACAATCTCCTGCGCCGCCGGCCGTTACGGCTAAGTCGCAAACTGCTCCAACCAGTGCCGCTGCGACCGCCCCGGCCGCGCCCAGTGCCGCGCTGCCGCCGTTCCGCCTCACCACGCCGATCCGCTTGGCAGCGCTTGACGGCAAAATGAGCTATTTCACGAGCCTCAAGCCGCAGGACGCCAGTGTGCAGGCCGTTCAACCGACTGATAATCCTGACCTGATCTGGGACCCCGTGTCCCATGACGTCATCGCCTGGGGCGATGTGGTGGCCTACGGCGTTGACGTTGGCGGTTTGACGACAGTGGTCAACCGAACCGCGGCAATTCGGGAGCTTAAGCGCATGGCGACGCAGTCGCCGCAGCTGATGCGTATTTGGCCGGATGATCGACAACAGCGCAGCGGCCAGACCGTCGAAGTCGAATTGTCCGACGTCGGTTCGCGGGCGGTGCTGCTATTCAACGTGTCCGGTGATGGAACCATCCAAATGCTGTATCCGGTGGGGTCCGATGCCGCGATGGCTCGATCGGCAAATCTGCGGCTGCCTCTTCGGGTGGGCGAGCCGTTCGGCGCCGAACAGATCGTCGCGGTGACCTCGCAGCAGCGGATGGTCGATCTGGAGACGGTCCTGATGCAGCTCAACCGGCGCCGTGCCTCGGGGCAGGTGATCAAGAGTCTGGAGCGCTACCTGCCGGCGGACGCGCGGATCGCGTCAATCGGCTTCTTCAGCGTTCCCTGACAATCCTGGGGCAGCGGGTCATGTCGCCAGCGGAACTGGTTTGCCGCAAGCAATCAGGGTTCGCGATCGTGCTGTTGCTGGCGGGAAGCGGCGTCGCGTTCGCGGCGCCGCCGCCATCGGCCTCTCCATCGGCAGGTGCGACGAATGCTCCGCTGCTCTGGCGCGTACAGGCCGCCCCGCGCGGCCCGGCAAATGCTGCCGGCGTGGCGCTTGAGATCCTGCCGGGTCCAACTGTCAACATTGGCGGCAAGGTGTCATTCGGCGTAACCGCCCGGAAGCCCGGCTATCTGATGCTGGTGGATGTGGATGCGGAAGGGCGGATGTCCCAGATCTTCCCGACCGCCGAGCTATTGGCGCAGTCGGTCGGACCCGACATGAACCTTGTCAAGCCCGGCGTCCAATTCATTGTTCCGACCCCGGCGGCACAGCAGCGTGGATTTGAATATGTTGTCGCGCCGCCGGCCGGGTCCGCTGTCATCGTTGCGATCCTGAGCGAGCGACGTGTGCAATTGCTCGATTTGCCGGACGTTCAGCGCAAGCTTCAGGGGCCGGCCGACACGTTGAGCTATCTGTCGGATTGGACCAGTCAGCTGCGGATACCGGACAGTGGCGGCGGAAGACTGTTGCCGAACAATTGGTCGTTCGACATCAAATCATACTCCATCAAGTAGGTCAGCGATTGCGTTGCTACGGCTACCCGGGCGGTTGAGGAGACCGTCCGGCGCGATCATGTGGTGAATATCCTTGTGGCCGAGGCTGCTGTTCGGCTTCTTGCGTGCAGGGCCCTGCGGTTTGGCTTCGTTGCCCCGGCATGACCGATTGCGGAGGAGACGGCGGCCCGATCTCGAGCGCGCCGCCCTGCATGCCGTCCTAGTTGCAGACCTCGACATTGCCGGTACCGCCGCCGGGACCTCCGCCGCCACGGTAATCGAGATGACATCCGCGACGGACCGGGCGGCATAGATAAGCATCGCACACGATCTGGCCGCTGCCACCCGAGGGTCTGGCCGTCGCCTGTCGTCGGGGAACGTCGGCTTGCGGCTCGGGCCTCTCGCGGACCGGACGATCGGCACGCGACGGCCGCTCATCCGTGTTGCGCTTCGCCACCGGCTTTTTCCCGCGCCGCTTCTCGCATTCGTTGTCCTCGTTCAGGAACGAGCCTTCGACGCAGGTGATCTTGCGGCACTGGTCGCCGTCGGCTTTGTAGCCGTGTTCGCAGATCAGCGGGCAAACCCGGGCCGGCTTCAGCTTGATCGCATCGAGCGCATCGAGGCTTGCAAGCTTGACGTCAAATTTGGTTCCGGCGTGCCGGTTGAACAGGGTCAGGGAGCGACGCGAGGCCGCGTTCCACTCGCCGTCGATGGAGCCTGTGAAACAGCCAACCCGGCTCAATTCGCTCTGCACCGATTTGGCAAGATCCTCCTGCGGCGACGCCGTGTTCAAGGCGGCAACCTTCGCGCCCTCGCTATTCTGCGATGGGGTAGCGGTTGCAATACTATCCGGCTTGGCTCTGTCGGGCGCGGGTCCGTTCGCGGAAAGCATGGCGACCGTCGAGGTTTGGGATGCGGTCCGCCTCCGTTCAGCCTCAGCAGCTTGGTCCTGCGCTGCCTGCTTTGTTCTTTCTGCCGCGATGCGGGCATCCTCCGCAGCCTTGAAATCTGCGGCCGCCTTTTCCTGCTCCGCTCGCTGGGCACCTTCGGACGCAAGCCGAGCCTTCTGCTGCTCCGCTTCCTGCGCTTTCCTGGTGGCGGTCACCCGCGCGTCCTCCGCGTCGATCTGATTGAGCTGAAGCTTGGCCAGATTTGCGTAATAGCCGTCGGGGTGCTGGGCGAGGAACGCGCTCATAGCGGCCTTGTTACCCAGTTGCAAGGCCAATTCGTAGTCGCGACGAATTTCCGACGAGGCGCTAGCCGGCGGCGGCGCCGGCTCCTCTGCCTTTGGTACGAGCGCAACGTCCTCACCGCCCAGCGATCCGTAAACGTAGGGCTCCTGTCGATTACCCGTGGCTTGCAGGACATCATCGCGGACGAAGCCGAAAGCCCTGCGCAGGTCCAGTCCAGGCTTTGCGATATATTTCACCAGCGCTGTCGCGTAGGGACTGTTCGTGCTGTTGCCGTCGAGCGCGGTCAGTCCGGCCTTCGCCGCAAACGCGATCAGCGTATTGGATACGGCGGGTTCTACCCGGGCGAGCCCGCGGCTGATCGCGCGCGAAGCGACGGTTCGTTTCATCGTGTCGGCGAATGGATTGTTGCGACAGGCGTCAACGATCACGACGCGGAGCTGTTTCGCGGGCTCGATGGCCAGCAGGACGCGATCGAGCGAGAAGGCCTCGTCATAGATATCGGTGTCGCGTTCAAGCCTGGCATCCGTCGGAATCAGATAATTCGTCCCGTCGATCTCGATTCCGTGACCTGCATAGTAGACGATGGCGATGTCTGCATCGCGAGCTTGGTCGGCGAAATCCCTCAGTGCCCGCCGCATGTCGCTCGAGGTCAGGTTCAGCCGGGACTCCACCAAATCGAACCCGGCGCCCTTTAAGGTCGCGGCGATAGCGGTAGCATCATTGGCAGGATTTGGAAGCAATGGCGCATTTTGATAGTTCGAATTTCCGACCACCAAAGCCACCCGCTTCGTTGCCCAGGCTGGCTGAGACGCCAGGAGAACTGAAGCAGCAAGAACGACAAGAACTCGGAGGAGCGTGTAGCGCATGGCGAACGTCCAAAATCGGCTCGAAACAACGGCAGCTTTATCGAAGGTGGCCGCGCGCAAACTCCACTGCGTCAAGCGTTACGAGCGCCGGCATGCCTCCGTACAGTAACAATCCTGAGTCCAATCCATTCCTGATGTTGTCGCTTGGGGAAGCGAGAATGTTCAAGGATACACCGAAGCGTGTAGGGCCGGTGGCGGACGGCCGAACAAATGTCGGCTGACCTGTAAGATGTTGAAATAGCTGCTTTTTATCTTTGGCGCCGGAATGGCTGGCAGTGCCGCCATCCGGGTGGCTTCGCCAAGCGGAGTTCCATCTCTCGATAGTGATCTCGGAATTGACCCGCATGCTCAAGCGATGCTCGCGCGGATCGTCAGGGTGTGACGGCCGCGCCGTTAGTCTCGGTGGCGTCGACAAGGTTCGGCCGGCTCGTTTCGACTGTTTGCCGCGCCGCGGGCCTCTTCCATAGGAGCGCGAACTGCGTCTATCTGGAAGCAACGCCGATCCGCTCCAGCTGAGACGTGCGAGTCCCGAAAGAATCGAAATCTGCGTCCTCGGGATCCGGACGTCGACGCGTGGACGCCCACCGCAGGTGTCGTCGAAATCTCTAGCGTTGGAGACGCACATGTCAATTCCGCTGAAAATCTACATCACGCCATTTGCCGAGAAAGGTGTCGCCGAGCCTCAAAAATGGAGTGGCGAGGCCGCCAAGAAGGCGCTGGATGTGGTCAACAAGATCTGGGCTAAGGCCAAGATCGCGTTCGTGATCAATGACTACGTGGAAGATAAACCGCTCGATATGGCGAAGAGCGCGCGCAACAATGACCAGCGCGTGCTGGATGTTCTCAGTCTTCGGCATGCTCCTGACAACGCGGTCCACATTTATCTCGTCAACCCGATTGCCAATCTCTCGGCCGGTGGCAGCTCATACCTTCATAGCGATCCCGAGCCGGCAAGCTTTGTCCAATGGTATGGCAATGACTTTGCCAACGGACGCGCGTGGGCCCATGAACTTGGGCATTTGATGAGTCTCGACCACGTCGACGTAGACTACGCCGATGAGAAGCAGGCCGCCCTGCGCAGCAACTTGATGACGAAGGGATTGAGCGTGGGAAGCGATTTGACCGGTCAGCAGATCAGCACGGCCAAAAGTTCAAAACTGGTGAAGCGATTTGGCGGCTGATCTCGGAATCTCCTTGCTGCCGCCTTCCATGAAACGGATTACCGCCAGCCCGATCGCTCGTTCGCCCGCCAACCGCCGGAGAGACGCCATGCCCAGGATCGACCTTGCAAACGTACCGGAACGCAAGGGGACCGGCTATCCGGCGGAGTTCGCCGCGCCGTGCGCCGAGCGGGTGCGGCAGCGTCTCGGTGATGCCGGCGGGCTCGCCGACTTCGGCGTCAACTTGATGCGGCTGCCGCCCGGCAACTGGTCGAGCCAGCGCCACTGGCATTCGGATGAAGACGAGTTCGTCTATGTGCTCGCGGGCGAAGTCGTGCTGGTGGAAGACGGCGGCGAGACGGTGCTGCGGGCCGGCGATTGCGCGGCGTTTCCGAAAAATTCCGGCAACGGGCATCATCTGATCAACAGGTCGCAGATGACGGCGACCTATCTCGAGGTCGGCTCGCGCTCGCGCGCCGACGTCATCACCTGCTCCGACATCGACATGATGAGCCCGAGCTCCGACGGCCGCTTCCTGCACAAGGACGGCACGCCGTACGAATAGCCCACCTGCCGCGCCGCGCCCGAAATCGGGCGTTGCGGATTGGCCGGCGAAGGACCAATGTTCCGGCGAGGAGCTTTGGTCGCGTCCATGGCGGAATGGTATTTCATCTGGGTCGATGGTCCGCGCGGACCGGAGCCGCAGAAATGGTCGTCGGACGCGCTGTGGGGCCAGCTGGCGCGTCAGGACGTGATCGTGCGTTTTCCCCTGAGCGATGGCGAGGCCGAATTGTCGCTCGACCAGCTCGCAAGGCTGCACCCGGTGCCGCAGTGAGCTGCGCCGCAGTTGTTTCCGTCGACGTTCAATCCGCCGGGGTGAACGTCAGACCGAAAGATCGAAGCCGGGCGTCGCGACCTCGGTCAGGAACGCGGCGACGAACATCTTGCCCAGCACGTGCTTGGCCGCCGGCGTGCCGGCCTTGAGCCGGCCGGCGCGTGTAGCCTCTGCGAGCTCGGCAAGCGTCGGTGCCGCGAGGCTCGTGTCGGGTGTGGCGCGCGGCGCCGTCGCCGATGCGCTGAGCAGCACGCCGGCGTAGTAGAGCCGGGTGAGCGCGCGGACATGTGCGAGCCGTGCGCGCAGCGCCTCGTCGAGCGGGCGGCCGAGCCAGGCACGATGCAGGATGTTTTCCAGCTCCGGCGTCCGCGCCAGGCTGTCGCCGACAATCGCAAGGTCGACCAGCGGATCCGTGCGATAGGCGGATTCCCAGTCGATCATCCAGAGCCTGTTGCCGTCGAACAGGATGTTGGCAGGGAGCGAGTCGTTGTGGCTCGACACCGAGTTGGCCTCGTCCCAGGCATAAGCCGCGCGGATCCGCGCGAGCTGCGCGTTGCAGCGCTCAAGCACGCCGGGCGCGAACAGGCCGGTGCGGCCGACATGGGCCCAGAGCCGGGCCACGATGTCGGGGTAGCGCACGAAAGCGGGAAAGGTCGGGGTCGCCTGCAGGCCCGCCAGCAATTCGCCGAGCGCCTTCGCCAGCGCCGGCAGGCCGCCGGGATAGCGGCCGAGCGGCTGCCGCTGCACAAAATCCATCACCGCGACGCGCGAGGCCTCGTCGACATAATGGAGTCGCGGCGCGATGCCGGCCTTAGCGGCGATCCTGAGCGACACATACTGAAACGGATTGCGCAGCGGGCTCGGCATTCCTTCGATTCGGAGCAAATAATTCTCGCCGCCTGCATCGATCCGGAACAATTGCGCCGACGTTGCGCCGCCCGAGACGGATGTGACGGCGTCGATCGCCGCGGTGCCGATCACCTGACGCAGTGCGGCATGTGCTGCGTCGCGCTCTATCGGCGGAAGTTTATCGAGAGCACTCATGCGCAAGAAGTTAGCATGGCCGCCATGCGTGCCGAAATCGCATTGATGGAGCGTTCGCGATCTATTGCTGGCAGCGCACGACGAAGCGTGAAACAATGCTGCAAAAATCATGTTGGGAGAGAACTTGATGTCGTTCGAGCGGGGGTTGCATTGCGCCGTTGCGTGCCGATCATGGATCGCGTTGCCATTATTCTGCCTGATCAGCACGTTCGGAGTGGTGCATAACGCCGCCGCGAACGAGTCCTTGCAGATTGTGGACGCGCGCGTGCCGGCGGTCGACAAAGCGGGCGGGGACCTTCCGTTGACGATGACGATCAAGAACGAGGCCGACAGCGCCGATGCGCTGCTTCGTGTCCGCTGCCCGGTTGCGAATTTTTCCGAGCGTCATACTGTGGATCGCGGCGAGGGCGCACCAGCGATGCGCTCGATATCCAATATACCAGTGCCGGCAAAGGCAATGCTCGAGCTGAAGCGTGACGGTTATCACGTCATGCTTCTGCAGATGCGTCAGGCGCTCACGCCGGGCGAGACCTTCAAATGCGCGATCGTTTTTCAGAAAGCAGGCACCATCGAGACGGAGGTACAGGTCCAGAAGTGACCTAACACAAGTGACTCAAGAAGGCGGCGGGTGGTGCACAGCCACGCGCCGGGACTCAAGGCTTCTCGCGTGATCGCCCGTGTGTGACGGGCGGTTCGATCAATGAAGAATGCTAGATCCGGAGGAAATGAACTCATGACAAGGTTGAATTGGGTAAAGTCGCATATGCTCGCCGCGGCAGTAGCATCCGCAGCGACCTTCGCGGGCTCTTTCGCGCTCGCCGACGATGTCGGCCAGGACCGTCTGCTCAATGCTGACAAGGAAGCAGGCAACTGGCTGCACCACCACAAGAACTATTCGGCGACGCGCTTCTCGTCGCTGGCCGATATCAACAAGGACAACGTCAAGAACCTGAAGGTCGCCTGGACCATGCATCTCGGCGGCGTCGAGGGCGGCGGAATCTGGTCGCATGGCGGCCTGGAGGGAACGCCGATCGTCGAGAACGGCTTCATGTACGTCACCGACGGCTGGGGTTCGGTCTACAAGATCGATGCGCATGCCGGCAAAGGCGTGCTGCTCTGGAAGATGGACCCGAAGACCGACCATGACTGGGCCGGCGCGGTCGCCTGCTGCGGCGTCGACAACCGCGGCGTCGCATTGTGGGGCAACCTCGTCGTTTCGCACACGCTCGACGGCCGCCTGATCGCGACCAACAAGGAGACCGGGCAGGTCGCCTGGCAGCGCCAGGTCGCCGATCCCGACAAGGGCGAGGTGATCACCGGCGCACCGCTGATCGTCAAGGACATGGCGATCACGGGCGTTGCCGGCGCCGAATACGGCATTCGCGGCTGGATCGCCGCGACCGACCTGAAGAGCCAGAAGGAAGTGTGGCGCACCCACACCATCCCGGGCAAGGACGAGGCGGGTCACGAGACCTGGAAGGACGACAAGGACGCCAAGGCGAGCGGCGGCGGATCGACCTGGGTCACCGGCAGCTTCGACCCCTCGACCAACACCATCGTCTGGGGCGTCGGCAATCCCGGACCGGACTGGGACAACGAGTACCGGCCCGGCGACAACCTCTACACCGACTCCTCGCTTGGTCTCGATGCCGACACCGGCAAGATCAAGTGGCACTACCAGCACACGCCGAACGATCCCTACGACTATGACAGCGTGGCGGAGAACGTGCTGGTCGACGTCCCCGGTCCGAACAACACGACGCAGAAGCTCGCGCTCGAGGCCGACCGCAACGGCTTTGCCTATGCGATCGACCGCAACAGCGGCAAGTTCATCTGGGGTCTGCCGTTCGTCAAGAAGGTGACCTGGACCAAGGGTCTCGACCCCGAATCCGGCAAGCCGGTGGAGTATGATCCGAAGCAGGGCGTGCAGCGCTACAACGCGGCGGTGACGCCAAGCCGGACCAACAAGGTGACGGACATCTGCCCCGGCAACATGGGCGGCAAGAACTGGCCGCCGACCGCGTATAATCCGAACCTGAAGCTCTGGTACATCCCGGTGATCGAGAGCTGCAACCGGATCACGGTCGAGGAGACGACGCCGGACAAGTTGAAGAAGCGCGAGTTCTTCACGGGCGGCGGACCGAGCCAGCCCGTCAAGATCACCGGCAGCGTCACCGCGATCGACGTTACCACCGGCAAGGTGGCAGGGAAGGCGGAGACCGAATTCCCGAACCTCGGCGGCATTCTGGCAACGCCCGACCTCGTGTTCTCCGGACAGCCGTCCGGCGAGGTGATCGCCTATGACGCGAAATCGCTGCAGCAGCTCTGGCAGTTCAACACCGGCGGCGGCGTCAACGCGCCCCCGATGACGTTCTCGGTGGACGGCAAGCAGTACGTCGCGATCCTGGTCGGCCTCGGCGGTGCCTGGGACAAGTGGTTCATCGATGCCACGCCCGAGCTGAAGCGGATGCAGCCGGGCTCGATGCTCTACGTGTTCGCCCTTTGACGTCGCAGCGCGGGAGGCCTCGGTGAGAGGCCTCCCGCGTCGATTTGGCCGAGAAAGACAAGAAAAAAGACAAGAAACAAGACAAATGAAAAAAATATGTCTGATTGGCGCGTGGCTCGGCTGTGCGCTGGTGATGGGATTTATCGGTACCGCGCAGGCGCAGTCGGCGAGCGATCCGACCGACGCGGGCAAGGCGGTGTTCAAGCGCGGCAATTGCGTCGGCTGCCACAAATGGCATGGCAATGGCGGCGGCGGCTATGGCGGCGACGCGCTGTCGCTGCGCAAGACCGAGCTGACCCGCGAGCAGATCATCGAGACCGTGACGTGCGGCCGGCCGGGCACCGGCATGCCGTTCTTCGTGCGCGGCTCCTACGACACCACGAAATGCTACGAGATGACCCGGCAGGACGTCGCGGACCGCATGCCGCCCGAGGCGAATGTGTTCCTGCGGCCGAACGAGATCGAGGCCGTCGCCGATTATGTGCTCGCCCGTGTCAAGGGCAAGGGCGAGCCGACCTACGATGAATGCATCGCGTTCTTCGGCGATGGCTCGCGGGTCTGCAACATCTACAAGGAGGCCGGCCACGCCACCGCGCCGTCCGACCAGAACGAGAAGGCAAAGCCATGAGCAAGCAAGGATTGGCAATCCGTGGCTTGGTCTTCGCTGTCACCGTCACGGCAGCGGTGCCGGCGATGGCGACCGCGGGAGACCTGCGCGACATCAGCGTCGGAATGGCGATCAGCAGCGTGCCGGACGCGGGCTACATCAACCTGACCTGCGTTGGAGAGAAGACCCACAGATTGGCTGATTGGGCACAGTGGCAGGCTTGCCAGGCCGGACCGGACCAGCTGCGCGGCATCCGCTTCGAGTATGATCGCGAGAGCGGGCGGGAAGGCACCATGGTCGGCGGCCATCCCGCGATCCTCACCGTGATGATCGACAAGGACGCCAAGATCGCGGCGCTGATGATCGAGACCGATCCGAAGGCGCGGCTCTATCTGCGCAAGAAGGCGTTCCTGCTCGGCCTGCAGGCGAGGTCGCGCTATGGCGAGGATGGCTGGACCTGTTCAAAGGCACAGCCGGGCGCCGACAAACAGGAGGTCGGCGGCGTATTTGTCGACGAGAAATGCACCAAGACCATCGACGGCCGTACGGTCGAGATCGAGCGTCATCTCTATCGCGAGCCGAACAAGGAGCTCAAGGACATGACCGACGAGACCCGGATCACGATCCGCCGCGCCGGGTCCTGAGCCGCGAACTGGAATAGCCAAATTCCAGTTGCCTAACTGATCTAAAATGACTCTCTTTCTTTTCGTCATGGCCGGGCTTGTCCCGGCCATCCACGTCTTTTCTTGCGCGATTGCAGCGAAGACGTGGATGCCCGGCACAAGGCCGGGCATGACGGAGCTAGTCTAATGCCGCGCCAGCAGCACCACGATGATCAGGGCCAGGATCGCGCACAGCACCTTCCAAAAGGTCACGGGATCGCGGTCGTGCAGCGATTTGCGGGTCGTGACGGCGGGGCCGGCCCAGGTCGCGCCGTTTTCCAGTTCGTGCGCGAACTCGATGGCATCGCCGAAGCGTTGTGCCGGGTCGACGCTGAGCGCCTTGCCGATCACCGCGTCGAGCCAGGCCGGCAGGTCCGGCCGGTAGCGCGACAGCGGCGCCGGCTTGCCGAAGCGCGGCCGCGAGAACGGCTCGATCTCGCCGAACGGATAGTTCGCGGTGAACATGCGGTAGACCGTGACGCCGAGCGCGAACAGGTCGGAGGCCTCGTCGCCGGCCTTGCCGCCGAACAGCTCGGGCGCCATGTAACTCGCGGTGCCCGGAATGTCCTCGGCGGGAAAATCCTCGAGCAGCGGCACCCGCGCTACGCCGAGATCGACAAGGCGTAACCCGCCGTCCTTCAGCAGGATCACGTTGTCGGGCTTGATGTCGCGATGGATGATGCCGGCGCGGTGCAGCGCGGTGACCGCGCGCACCAGCTTGGTTGCAATCGCGATGCCCTCGGTGAGCGACAGCCTCGGCGGGCGGCCAAGCCGTTGCTCCAGCGTTTCACCCTCGTAGAGCGGCATCGCCGAATAGAGCCTGGTCTGCCGCTCCGCCGGCACCTCGATGATTTCGCCGATCCAGAGGCTGCGCACGCGCGCGGCGACCCAGGCCTCGCGCACGAAGGCGAGGCGGTAGGAGCCTTCGCTCGCGACCCGTGGATGGGGAAACTTCAGCGCCACTTCGCGGCCGGCGCGCTTGTCGGTCGCCTTGAACAGACGGCTGTAGCGTCCGTCGGACAAGACGTCGCCGAGGCTGAAATCGTCGATCGTGTCGCCGGTCACCGGCAGGTCGAGAATCGGCAGCGTCGCGATCGCGTGCGTAAGATCGTCGCGATCCGCCGGCGGCAGGTCGACGACGTCGAGCACTAGCGCCGTCGTGTTGTCGCTGCTGCCGGCCGCGAGGGCGGCATCGACGATGCTGCGCGCGGACTCGTCGGGTGGCGTGCGTTCCTCCAGCAATTGCTGGAGGCGCAAATCGCCGAGCGCGCCGTGAACCCCGTCGCTACAGATCAGCAGGCGATCATGTTGCCGGAGCCCGAGGGACGTGTAGTCGAAGCGGGCGAATTCCTCGAAACCGATGGCCCGGTTCAGCATGTGGGCGAGGTCGCCGCGGCCGGCGATGTGGTCCTGCGTCAAACGTTCCAGCCGGCCGTCGCTCAAGCGATAGGCGCGGGTGTCGCCGATATGGATCACATGGCATTGCCGCCGCGACAGGATGATCGAGGAGAACGCGCAGGCCATGCCGCTCCGTGCGGCATCGACGCGGCCCTGGCCGTAGATCCAGCTGTTGGCGGCTTCCAGCGCCCGCGCGGCGCGGCGGCGGACGCCGAGCGTCTCGGGCAGCGAATAATAGGCGTCGATGAAGCTGCGGACCGCGACCTCCGCGGCCTCGCGTCCGCCCTTGTGGCCGCCGACGCCGTCGGCGACCGCGGCGACGACGTCGCGATGGACCGTGCCGGGCTGGCCCAAGCAGGCCGCGACATAGTCCTCATTGGCGGCGCGCTTGCCGGTCTCGCTGGCGAAGCCGACGCGCACCCCCAAGTCCCGTTGCGAACCGTTCGCCACGTTCGAGCCCCGTCAAGTTGCGGAGCGGAGTCCTCAGACGCGCGCTCCCGACACCGCGCCCCAGGTGGTGCGCCAGCGGACCTTGACCATGGCAAGTCCGATGAAGCCAAGCAACGCCAGCCCGCCGAAGAACAGGAAGCCGGCGCCGAAGCCGCCCGTCATGCCCTTGGCGGCGCCGAGCGTCTGGGCGAGGAAGAAGCCGCCGACGCCGCCGGCGCAGCCGACGAGCCCGGTCATCAGGCCGATCTCGTGACGGAAGCGCAGCGGGATCAGCTGGAACACGGCGCCGTTGCCCATGCCGAGCGCCAGCACGCCGATCGAGAACAGCAGCACCGAGATCCAGGCAATGCGCGGCAGTTCGGTCAAGGCCCAGCCGGCCGGCGTCGGCGCCGTCGGTCCCTCCGGCATGAAGGCGATGACGAGATAGGCTGCGACCACGACACCGAACAGGATCGACAGCGAGCGAATGCCGCCGATGCGGTCGGCGATCATGCCGCCGACCGGACGGAATCCCGAGCCGAACGCGACGATCAGCGCGACCAGCATGCCCGCCGCGACCCCGGAGACATGATACTGCACGGTGAAATAGAGCGGCAGCGCATTGGCGAGGCCGACGAAGCCGCCGAAGGTGATGAAGTAGAAGAACATGAACCAGCGGCTGTCGGAATCCTTCAGCAGCGCGCCGTAAGCCTTGAGCGAGATCCTCTTGCGCTCGCCCGGCGCGTCCTTGGCTGCGAATGCGTAATAGGCGAGCACCATCAGCATCGGAATCAAGAGGCAGCCGAACACGGCCTGCCATCCCCAATGCTCGGCAATGGTCGGCGCAAGCAGCGTGTCGAGCACGACGCCCATGTTGCCGGCGCCGGCGATGCCCATCACCACGCCCTGATATTGCGGCGGATACCAGCGGCTCGCCTGGGGCAGGGCGACCGCGAAGGAGGCGCCGCCGACGCCGAGCGCCAGCCCGAACAGTTCGATCGCGAGCTTGCTGGTCAACCCGAAATGCCACACCGCCGCGGTCGCGGCGATCACGACGAGCTGGGCGATGATGCCGGTGCGCTTGGCGCCGATGAGGTCGGCGAGAATGCCCATCGGCACGCGCAGCAGCGCGCCGGCGAGCACGGGAATGGCAACGAGGGTGAACTTTTCGTTCACCGCCAGATTCATGTCGCGCGCGATGTAGACGATCAGCGGTCCAAGCGCGACCCACGCCATGAAACTGATGTCGAAGTACAGGAACGCGGCAAGCAGTGTCGGCCAGTGACCTGCCTTCTTGAACTCGGCTAGCTTCATCGCAAGCATCTCGCGTTGATGCGGCGGAGGCAGCCGCATCAACGCGCGGCCGTCTCAAGCGCAGACAAATGGAATGTGGGTGAATGCTGAGCGCGCTCGTCGTTGAGACGCACTCCGTCAACAGCTGTGGTCAGCAATTACCGTGCCATCGATCGGGTCGCGTCGCTTTGCCGTGCAGTCGCAAGACGTTGCCGCGCATCGCGAACAGCGTTCCGCGGCCGCACGTGGCGTGGCTTGCGGCAAGTGCCGCCGCGCAAACGCGCACGCTGGTGCTTTTTTGTGCGATGCGCCAAGCCCGCGCGATCGCGCATCAAATGCGACTTCGCGATCGCCATCACCGCCGGCGATGCTGTGATGCACAAGAGATCATCGGCGTGGCTAAAATTTCGGCCGGCTGTCGGCGCGGCGCGCGACCCCGCGGATTTTGATCGGCCGGAAACCTGTTGATTTTGCAGCCGGATTCGCCCGCCACGAGTTGGCACGCGTTTTGAATATCAATCAATAACGGAACATCGGTCGTCATCGAAGACGATCTGCGCCCGCGGCTGGGCTTCCTACAACTCCAAACCTTTATCGGTGCCCATCAACGACGCACGCCGCGTCGCTGCGCAGCGCCGTCGGAATTGAAAGGCAGACCATGCTCGACAAAGTGACCAAGCAGAAGCTCGTGGTGATCGGCAACGGGATGGCTGGCATCCGGACGGTCGAGGCGCTGCTGGAGCGCGCGCCCGATCTCTACGACATCACGGTGTTCGGCTCCGAGCCCTACGGCAATTACAACCGCATCCTGCTGTCGCCGGTGCTCGCCGGCGAGAAGACCGTCGACGACATCATGCTCAACACCGTCGACTGGTACGAGGACAACAACATCACGCTGCGCAAGGGCGAGACGGTCACCATGATCGACCGTCGCACCTGTGAGGTCGTCACCGAAGCCGGCGAGCGCGTGCCCTATGACCGCCTGCTGATCGCGACGGGCTCAAATCCGATCATGCTGCCGCTACCGGGCAAGGACCTGCCGGGCGTGATCGGCTTCCGCGACATCTATGACGTCGATCGCATGATCAAGGCCTCGACCGACTACCGCAATGCGGTCGTGATCGGCGGCGGCCTGTTGGGCCTCGAGGCCGCCAACGGGCTGATGAAGCGCGGCATGAACGTCACGGTCGTGCATCTGCTCGACACGCTGATGGAGCGTCAGCTCGATCCGGTGGCCGGCGGGCTTCTGCGCAAGTCGCTGGAAGAGCGCGGCATGGTGTTCAAGATGCCGGCGCAGACCCAGGCGATCCTGGGCGAGGACCGCGTCACCGGCGTGCGCTTCGGCGACGGCACCGAGCTGCCGGCCGATCTCGTGGTGATGGCGGTCGGCATCCGCCCGAATTTCGAGCTCGCCAAGAAGGCCGGGCTCTATTGCGAGCGCGGCATCGTCGTCTCCGACACCATGCAGACCTATGACGGCCGCATCTACGCGGTCGGTGAGTGCGTGCAGCACCGCCGCCAGACCTACGGTCTCGTCGCGCCGCTGTTCGACCAGGCCAAGGTCTGCGCCAACCACCTCGCCATGAAGGGTTTTGCCACCTATGACGGCTCGGTCACCTCGACCAAGCTGAAGGTCACCGGCATCGACCTGTTCTCGGCCGGCGACTTCGCGCCGGGGCCGGACAAGGAGGAGATCGTGCTGCAGGACGCCAACCGCGGCGTCTACAAGCGCATCATCCTGAAGGACAAGAAGATCGTCGGCGCCGTGCTCTATGGCGACACCATCGACGGCCCCTGGTACTTCCAGCATCTGCGTGACGGCACCGACGTCTCGCATATGCGCGAGCGCCTGGTGTTCGGCGCTGCCAATCTCGGCGATGGCGGCGTCAGCGGCCAGAGCTCGGTTGCCGCGATGAGCGACGAGACCGAAATCTGCGGCTGCAACGGCGTCTGCAAGGGCGCCATCGTCAAGGCGATCAGCGAGAAGAAGCTGTTCACGCTCGACGATGTCCGCGCCCACACCAAGGCGTCGTCGTCCTGCGGCTCCTGTACCGGCCTCGTCGAGCAGGTGCTGGCGTTCACGCTCGGCGGCGACTATTCGGCGGCGCCGAAGGTCAAGCCGCTGTGCAAATGCACCGATCACAGCCACGACGACGTTCGCCGAGTCATCGTCGAGCAGCAGCTCAAGACCATTCCCGCGGTCATGCGCTTCATGGAGTGGAAGACCCTGAACGGTTGCCACTCCTGCCGTCCGGCGCTGAACTACTACCTGCTCGCGACCTGGCCCGGCGAATACCGCGACGACCAGCAGTCGCGCTTCATCAACGAGCGCGTCCACGCCAACATCCAGAAGGACGGCACCTATTCGGTGGTGCCGCGGATGTGGGGCGGCGTCACGACGCCGAGCGAGCTGCGCGCGATCGCCGACGTCGCCGAGAAGTTCAACATCCCGACGGTGAAGGTCACCGGCGGCCAGCGCATCGACCTGCTCGGCGTCAAGAAGGAGGATCTGCCGGCGGTGTGGGCCGACCTCAACGACGCCGGCATGGTGTCGGGTCACGCCTACGCCAAGGGCCTGCGCACGGTGAAGACCTGCGTCGGCTCGGAGTGGTGCCGCTTCGGCACCCAGGATTCCACCGGCCTCGGCGTCAAGCTCGAGAAGTTCATGTGGGGCTCGTGGACGCCGGCCAAGGTCAAGCTCGGCGTCTCCGGCTGCCCGCGCAACTGCGCGGAGGCAACCTGCAAGGACGTCGGCGTGGTCTGCGTCGATTCCGGTTACGAGATCCATTTCGCCGGCGCCGCCGGACTGCACATCAAGGGCACCGAGTTCCTGACCAAGGTCGAGACCGAGGACGAATGCCTCGAGGTGATCGTGGCGCTGACCCAGCTCTACCGCGAGGAGGGCTGGTATCTCGAGCGCATGTACAAATGGTGCGACCGCGTCGGTCTCGAGCAGATCAGGAAGCGGGTGGTCGACGACGTTGCGAACCGCAAGGCGCTGTTCGCCCGCTTTGCCTATTCGCAGCAGTTCGCGCAGACCGATCCGTGGGCCGAGCGCGCCAGCCGCGGCGTCGACCGCAACGAGTTCGCGCCTCTCGCCGAATTGGAGCTCGCATGACCCAGTGGATCGAAATCGGCGCATTGGCCGACATTCCGCGGCTCGGCTCGCGCGTGGTGCGCACGCCGGGCGGCAACATCGCGGTGTTCCGGACCGAGAGCGACGAGGTGTTCGCGCTCGACGACCGCTGCCCGCACAAGGGCGGGCCGCTGTCGCAGGGCATCGTGCACAACAAGCGCGTGACTTGTCCGCTGCATAACTTCGTCATCGAGCTGGCGAGCGGGCAGGCAGTCGCGCCCGACGAAGGTTGCACCCATACCCATCCGGCCAAGGTCGAGAACGGCGTTGTCTGGCTGTCGGTGCGGCAGGCGGCTGCGGTGAGCTGAGCGGTCAGGCAATGTCGGTCAAGACCACGTGTCCCTATTGCGGTGTCGGCTGTGGCGTCATCGCGTCGAAGGACGCGGCGGGTGCCGTCACTGTCGAGGGCGACAAGCAGCACCCGGCCAATTTCGGCCGGCTCTGCAGCAAGGGCTCGGCGCTCGCCGAGACCATCGATCTCGACGGGCGTCTGCTCGAGCCGATGGTGGACGGCGCGCCGGCGGCATGGGACGACGCGCTCGATCGCGTCGCCGATGGCTTTAATCGCATTATTCGTGAGCACGGCCCGGACGCGGTCGCGTTCTATGTCTCCGGCCAGCTGCTGACCGAGGACTATTACGTCATCAACAAGCTCGCCAAGGGCTTCGTCGGCACCGCCAATATCGACACCAATTCGCGGCTGTGCATGGCCTCCAGCGTCGCCGGGCACAAGCGCGCGTTCGGCAGCGACACCGTGCCGGGCTGCTATGAGGATCTCGAGCAGGCGGACCTTCTGGTGCTGGTCGGCTCCAACGCCGCCTGGTGCCATCCGATCCTGCACCAGCGCATGCTGGCGGCGAAGGAGAAGAATCCGGCCTGCAAGATCGTGGTGATCGATCCGCGCCGCACCGCGACCTGCGAGGGCGCCGATCTGCATCTGCCGCTGCGCTCGGGCAGCGATTCCGTGCTGTTCAACGGGCTGTTCGCCTTCCTTGCCGGCAGCAACGCGGTCGACCGCGGCTTTGTCGGCAATTGCACCACTGGTGTCGTCGGCGCGCTGAAGCAGGTCGGCGGCCAGACCGTGGCGCAGACCGCGGCGACCTGCGGCCTGACCGAAGGCGCGGTCGGGCTGTTCTTCGACTGGTTCACCCGGACCGAGCGCGTCGTCACGCTGTATTCGCAAGGCATCAACCAGTCGTCGAGCGGGGTCGACAAGGTCAACGCCATCATCAATTGCCATCTGTTGACTGGGCGCATCGGCCGTCCCGGCATGGGGCCGTTCTCGCTGACCGGCCAGCCCAACGCGATGGGCGGCCGCGAGGTCGGCGGGCTCGCCAACCAGCTCGCCGCGCATATGGAGATCGAGAATCCCGCGCACCGCGCGCTGGTGCAGCGGTTCTGGCGCGCGCCTGTGATCGCGGAGAAGGCCGGGCTGAAGGCGGTCGACATGTTCGACGCAATCGCCGACGGCCGCATCAAGGCGGTGTGGATCATCTCGACCAATCCGGTGGTGAGCCTGCCGGATGCCGATCGCGCCCGCGCCGCGCTCGACGCCTGCGAGCTCGTCGTGGTGACGGATTGCATGCGCGACACCGACACCACGCGCCATGCCGACGTGCTGCTGCCGGCGCTGGCGTGGGGCGAGAAGGACGGCACCGTCACCAATTCCGAGCGCCGGATCTCGCGGCAGCGGCCGTTTCTCGCAGTACCGGGCGATGCGCGCGCCGACTGGCGCATCATCTGCGACGTCGCCAGTCGCATGGGATATTCCGGCTTCGACTATGCCTCGGCCGCCGACGTGTTCCGCGAGCACGCCGAACTGTCGGGCTTCGAGAATAGCGGCCGGCGCGATTTCGACATCTCGGCGCTGGCGACGCTGGATGATGACGCCTATGACGCGCTGGCGCCGGTGCAGTGGCCGGTGACGGCGGACCATCCGGCCGGCACGCCGCGGATGTTCGAGAGCCAGCAATTCTTCACGCCGGACCGCAAGGCGCGCTTCGTGCCGGTGGCGCCGCGCGCGGCGCGCAACGCGACCAGCCGCGACTTTCCGCTGGTGCTCAACACCGGCCGCGTGCGCGATCAGTGGCACACCATGACCCGGACCGGAAAAACCGGCCGGCTGCTGGCGCATGTGTTCGAGCCCTATGCCGAGTTCCACCCCGAGGACGCGCGGCAGGCCGGGCTGCAAAACGAAGGGCTGGTGCGGCTGACCAGCAGCTGGGGCGAGATGGTCGCGCGCGTCGTGGTCAGCGCCGACCAGCGCCGCGGCTGCGTGTTCGTGCCGATGCACTGGAACGCGGAGTTCGCCGGCGAGGGCCGCGTCAACGCACTGGTCAATCCGGCGACGGATCCGCTGTCCGGTCAGCCGGAGTCCAAGCACACGCCGGTCAAGGCCGATCCCTACGCGCCGAAATGGCACGCCTTCATCCTGAGCCGCGACGCGATCAGGCGGCCGGCAAGCGGCTATTGGGTTTACGGCAAGGCCGGCGATTGCACGCGGCTCGAACTTGCGCTCGATGCGCGCCCGGAGAGCTGGCGCGACTGGGCGCGCGCGCAGCTCGGCCTCGAAGGTGTCGAGATCGAATGGATCGCCTATCGCGATCCGGCCGCGGGCCGCTTCCGCTACGCGGCGGTGCGCGACGGCCGGCTCGAGGGCTGTGTGTTCATCGCGCCCGATCACACGCTGCCGTCGCGGGCGTGGCTGACCGGGCTGTTCGCCGAGCAGCAATTGTCGGCCAATGCGCGGATGTCGCTGCTGGCCGGACGGCCGTTCGGCGCGGGCGAGGATGTCGGCCCGATCGTCTGCTCCTGCTTCAGCGTCGGACGGCACCAGATCACCGCCGAGATCAAAAAGGGCGCCGACAGCGTCGATGCGATCGGCCGCTGCCTGAAGGCCGGCACCAATTGCGGCGGTTGCAAGCCCGAGATCGGCAAGCTTATCGGCGCCACCGCGCAGCCGCGGCAGGCGATCGCGTCGTAAGTCGCTGCGCATCGCAGCCGCGCCAGGGTCCAACCGAGACATGCGCGGTTCAGGATTGTTGCGGCGCAAATTGACCTTGAGCCCTATTTCTATGGCCGCAATTTCCTGATGTGATCTTCAATATTGCGAGCCATTTTGCGGTGACCCTGCTGAGGCGCGCCGTGCCGATCACCATCACGTCGTGACCAAAGCTAAAGAACTGGAAGGACATTACATGCCTTCTCGCCGTCATTTTCTGACCGGCGCCGTCGCGACCGGTGTCGCGCTGTCAATGCAACGCGCCACGGTAGCAGTCGCGCAGGAAAAACGAGTGATCGTCGATTCGCAGGTTCACCTGTGGCCGGCAAGCACTCCAGAGAGACCCTGGCTCCCCGGTGCCAAGCCGCAGCTTCCGGAGCCCTTCACCATCGAGCGAATCATTCCACTGATGGACGAGGCCGGCGTCGACCGCGTCATTATCGTTCCGCCAGTGTCGCTTGAAGGTGAGCGCATCGACTATGCCCAGGAGGCAGTCAGACGGTACCCGGGCCGCTTCGCCATCATGGCGCGTGCAGCCCTCGACAAGCCCGACCGCGCGACACGGCTTGCGACTTGGCGCGACCGGCCAGGCGTACTGGGCGTGAGGTTGAACTTCGGCCCCGGCGAAGCGGCGTGGCTGACAGACGGGACCGCGGACTGGTTCTGGCCGGCGGCGGAGAAGGCCCGCCTGCCTGTGATGTTTCTCACCGAGGGCCAGACGTCGCTGTTCGCCCGCATCGCCGAGCGGCATCCGCAACTTACGCTCATCATCGATCACATGGGCGTCGGCGCGGGACTTCGCCCTCGTCCCGGCTCATCGAAAAACAACATGGTGCCGGAAGCTATCGTCCAGGCGGCCGCGCTCGCAAAATATGCGAATGTATCGGTGAAGCTGTCGTCGGTCCCGCTGATTTCGACTGAGCCGTACCCATTCCGTGACGTGACCCCGCATATCCAGCGCCTGTTCGACGCCTACGGCCCGGAGCGCTGCCACTGGGGGACCGATATAACCAATTCATTCGCCCGGGCCACCTACCGGCAACGCGTGACGCAATTCACGGAGGAGCTTCCGTTCCTCAGCGAAAGCGACAAGGACTGGATCATGGGCCGCGCGATCCTGGCGCGGCTTCGCTGGACGTCGTCCTAGCAGCCGCGGCAGATGCTCTTCAGCTTGCTGTTGAGCAGGCGGTCCTCTTCGTCGGAGGCCGCCTTGGTGTAGGGGTCGTTGCCGTGGCGCTTGTCGTCGGCAAAACCGCCGGCGCCAGTGGCGCCGCCCACGTGCATGCCGTGCATCGCGTGCCCGCCGCCATGGTCGTGGCTGCCGCGCGCATCCACCGCCGGCATTGCGGCCGCAAGCAACGTCAGAAGCGCGACCGTCGTGATCGTCCGCATGTTTTCCTCCTCGTCGCCGCAAAATACCGCTGACGCCGAGGCAAATCGGTGTCGGCCATCTTCACAATTTCGCGTGGCGGCAATCGGGGCAAGGGCCGGCCGGTTCCGGCCAAATACCGCCGGTGCGCCGCACATAGGCCGCCCGGGGATGGCTTCATGCCGACAATGCAGTGCTCGTCACACCAAAATGGTGTATCGGCAGGCTTGAGTGCGCTTGGGCAGCGGCCCGACGCCACACAATCAAGATATCGCAAGATTTTGGAGGAACGTTCATGTCGGCTCTGCCACTCTCGGGCATCAAGATTCTCGACCTGACGCGGGTGCTCGCGGGCCCGCTGTCGGCCCAGATGCTGGCGGATCTCGGCGCTGAGGTGATCAAGATCGAGCGGCCCGGCGGCGGCGACGACGCCCGTGCCTTCGGCCCGCCCTATCTCGCCGACCCCGAAGGCAAGCAGAACAACAACAACTCGTTCTATCTCTGCGCCAACCGCAACAAGAAGTCGGTCACCGTCAACATCGCCAAGCCGGAAGGGCAGGCGATCATCCGCGAGCTCGCCAAGACGGCCGACGTGATGATGGAGAACTACAAGGTCGGCGATCTCAAGCGCTACGGCCTCGACTACGAGACCATCAGGCAGCTCAACCCCGGCATCATCTATTGCTCGGTCACCGGTTTCGGCCAGACCGGACCTTACGCGCCGCGCGCCGGCTACGACGCGATCCTGCAGGCGATGGGCGGGCTGATGAGCGTCACCGGCCATATCGACGGCGAGCCCGGCGAGGGCCCGATGAAGGTCGGCCCTTCGATCGTCGACTACATGACCGGCATGAACACCTCGATCGGCATCCTCTCGGCGCTCTACCATCGCGACGCCAATAACGGGGAAGGGCAGCATATCGACGTCTGCCTGTTCGACACGGTGATCGCATCGCTGTCGCACTGGCTGCAGATCTACCTCGTCAATGGCAAGACCCCGCCGCGCCGCGGCACCTGGGGCAATGGCGGCATGCCGGCCGGCGTGTTCCGCTGCACCGACGGCGAGCTGATGCTGGTGGTCGGCAATGACGGCCAGTTCCAGCGCACCTGCGCCGTGCTCGGCGAGCCCGAGCTCGCGAACGACAAGCGCTTCGTCAAGAACAACGACCGCGTCGTGCACGGCAAGGAGATCATGGCGATCTTCGCCGGGCTGTTCCTGAAGCATCCGGTGGCCTACTGGCTGGAGAAGCTCGAGGAGGCCGGCGTGCCGTCCGGCCCGATCAACAATTTCGAGCAGGTGTTCAGCGATCCGCACGTGCAGTCGCGCGGCATGCGGGTCAAGGTCGACCATCCGTTCGAGCCGAACCTGTCGCTGATCCGCAACGCGCTGACCTTCTCGGGCACGCCGATCACCGAATACCGCGCCCCGCCGCTGTTAGGGGCCGACACCAAGGAGGTCCTGGCGACCATCGGCTATGACGACGCCAAGGTCGAAGGCCTAAAGGAGCAGGGGATATTGTAGGCGCTGACTTCGAGGCCGCGGGCCACCGTTCCGTCATCCTGAGGAGCGGCCACTTGGCCGCGTCTCGAAGGATGAACGGCCCGGCTGGTGGCCGTCGATCCTTCGAGACGGCCGCTGCGCGGCCTCCTCAGGATGACGGTACGATAGTGGAGCCCGCGCGATAACACTTCGATCCATATCGAATCATAATTGACATCCGCCTGCTAGGTTGGCGCCATCGATCCCTCATCAAGGTGCCAATCATGAAACGGGAAGTGGTCCGCGTCGAGCCGATCTCGAGCTGGCTGGAGCGCTGGAAGGCGCCGGCATCGCCGGTGACCCGGGCCGGCAACATGGTGTTCGTCTCGGGCCTGCCGCCGTTCGATCCCGCGACCGGCGAGTTCGCCGCCGGTGCGTCGATGGAGCGGCAAAGCGAGCTGGTCATGGAGCAGCTCAAGCAATGCCTCGAGGCGGCCGGCGCCACGCTCGACAATGTGATGAAGTGCAACGTGTTCTGCACCTCGGCAAAGCACTTCACGACCTTCAATGCAGTCTATGCAAGGTACTTCCCGCACCAGCCGCCGGCGCGGATCTTCGTCTGCATCCCGGAATGGACCGGGCCGTTCGACGTCGAGATCGACTGCATCGCGATGGTGTAAGGGCAGGGCGCCGCAGCGGCGACCTCGCTTCACAGATCCTGGCGAGTCAGCCGACCGTGCATCGCGACCGGCCGCGCGGCCGGCCTGCTCGGCACGTCGCCCATCGTCAGCGCCATCACCGAGACCGTGACCACGCGATCGATGATGGCGCGGACGTCGTCGAGGTCGCATTTGCCTTCCGACAGCCGCAGCAGGCGTTCCTTCTCGCGGATGGTGTGATGCGCCATCGCGAGCGCGAAGTGCAGGCCCCAATAGAGCTCGGTGTCGCTGCTGGCCGGCATCGCGCGGCGCATCGCGGCGGCGAACTTGCGCAAGTGATCGACCTCGCGATTCTTGATGCGGCGGATCGGCGGCACGGATTCGATCGAGGCGCGGATCATGAAGCGCGCCGCGGTCGAGCCCTCGCGATCCGGCCCGAGGCAGCCGCGCAAAGTGGGGCCGACGAGGGCGCGCATGATGTCCTCGATCGCGGCGCGGCCGCCGCCTTTTTCCTCCGCCGCGCGCAGTTCGTTGAGGCGCTCGCGGTTGGTCTGGATGCTGCGGGTGACGAACAGCTCCGCGATCAATTCGTCCTTGGAGCCGAAATGATAGTTCACCGCCGCGAGGTTGACGTTCGCCTCCGCGACGATGTCGCGCAGCGTGACGTCGCCGAAGCCGCGGTCGGCATAGAGCCGTTCGGCGGCGGCGAGAATGGCGGATCGGGTCTGGTCGCTGGCCATGGCTGAGAGCCTTTCCGTTATTCCGCGGTACGCCGGGGAATGACGAAGACGACAGGGAGTTGCATTTCAAACATTTGTATGAAACTATCGTTTGAAGAGCCGGAAATGTCAATCCGCTGATCGCGGGCGGTCTTCTGGCACACCACCGCCGCCCTTCCGCGAACGCCCTTGCGAGCCGCGGAGGCGGGGACAACAATGTCGACAAATGGCTACGGCCCAGGTCATCCGCCCAGGTCAGCGGCCCAAGTCTAGGAAACGAGGAGCGTCCCATGGATTTCACGATGTCGCCCAAGCAGAAGGAATGGCTGGAGCGCGTTCAGGCTTTCATGAAAACGCATGTTCGCCCCGCCGTGCCGATCTACGACAAGCAGGACGCCGAAGGCCCGCGCTGGAAGGTGATCCCGATCCTCGAGGATCTGAAGAAGAAGGCGAAGGCCGAAGGGCTCTGGAACATGTTCATGCCGCCGTCCTCGCATGAGAACGATGAATTCCACGGCGCGGGATTGACCAATCTCGAATACGCGCTGCTGTCGGAAGAGATGGGCCGCATCTCCTGGGCGTCCGAAGTGTTCAACTGCTCCGCCCCCGATACCGGCAACATGGAAGTGTTCATCCGCTACGGCACCAAGGAGCAGAAGCGCAAATGGCTGCGCCCGCTGATGGACGGCGAGATCCGCTCCGCCTTCCTGATGACCGAGCCGGCGGTCGCTTCCTCCGACGCCACCAACATCGAGACCCGCATCGAGAAGGACGGCGACCACTACGTCATCAACGGCCGCAAATGGTGGTCGTCGGGCGTCGGCGATCCCCGCTGCAAGATCGCGATCCTGATGGGCAAGACCGACTTCAACGCCGCCAAGCATCAGCAGCAGTCGCAGATCCTGGTGCCGCTCGACACCCCCGGCATCAAGGTCGAGAAGATGCTGCCGGTGTTCGGCTTCGACGACGCGCCGCACGGCCACGCCCAGGTGCTGCTCGAGAATGTGCGCGTGCCGAAGGAAAACATCCTGCTCGGCGAAGGCCGCGGCTTCGAGATCGCGCAGGGCCGTCTCGGTCCGGGCCGCATCCATCACTGCATGCGCACCATCGGCCAGGCCGAGGAGGCGCTGGAGAAGATGGTGAAGCGGCTCGCCTCGCGCACCGCGTTCGGCAAGAAGATCATCGAGCATTCGGTCTGGGAGCAGCGCATCGGCGACGCCCGTACCGACATCGAGATGAACCGTCTGCTCTGCCTCAAGGCCGCCGACATGATGGACAAGGTCGGCAACAAGACCGCGCAGGCCGAGATCGCGATGATCAAGGTCGCGGCTCCCAACATGGCGCTGAAGATCATCGACCAGGCGATCCAGGCCTATGGCGGCGGCGGCGTCTCCGACGACGCAGGCCTCGCCCGCGCCTATGCCCACATCCGCACGCTCCGTCTCGCCGACGGTCCGGACGAGGTGCACAATCGCGCCATTGCCAGACTTGAACTTCGGAAGTATGCAAACACGTCGCACTGAGCATGATGCGGAACGCATGGCGTTCGCGCGCACAACGTGCTCAGAATGAAAAAGAGAGATCAGGCTGGCGTGCCAGCCTGATTGAGGGAGCGCCCCGACGTGCTCCTTGAAAAATCGAGTTGAGGGAGCGTCATCGTGGCGGACGGCGTCAGGAAAGACGAAGAATTTTCCGGCACAAGGGAAGTCGAGGAGCGCCATCGTATCAACGAGGCCAGTCTCGACGCCTGGATGAGGGAACACGTCGAGGGTTATCAGGGCCCGCTTACGGTCCTGCAGTTCAAGGGTGGCCAATCCAACCCGACCTACAAGCTCGAGACCCCCGGCCGCAACTATGTGATGCGGCGCAAGCCGTTCGGTAAATTGTTGCCGTCGGCGCATGCGGTCGATCGCGAGTTCCGCGTGATCGCGGCGCTCGGCAAGCAGAATTTCCCGGTCGCGAAAGCCTATGCGCTGTGCACCGACGACGCGGTGATCGGCTCGGCCTTCTACATCATGTCGATGGAGGAGGGGCGGGTGTTCTGGGATCCGACGCTGCCGACCCAGGAGCCCGACGCGCGCCGCAAGATCTTCGCCAGCAAGATCGAGACGCTGGCCAAGCTTCATCTGTTCAATCCCGAGGCGATCGGCCTCGGCGATTTCGGCAAGCCCGGCAATTATTTTGCGCGACAGGTCGATCGATGGACCAAGCAGTACCGCGCCTCCGAAACCCAGCACATTCCCGAATTCGAGAAGCTCGCCGAGTGGCTGCCGAAAACCGTTCCGGAGCAGAAGCGCGTCTCGATCGTGCATGGCGACTATCGCCTCGACAACATGATCTTCCACGCCACCGAGCCGCGGGTGCAGGCGGTGCTCGACTGGGAATTGTCGACGCTCGGCGATCCCATGGCCGACTTCACCTATCTGCTGATGCAGTGGACCATGCCGGGCCTCGTCAATGCCGACCTCAAGGCATTGAACATTCCGAGCCAGGATGAGGCGGCGCAGATCTATTGCGACGTGACCGGCATCCCGGTGCCGGATCTGAACTGGTATTTCTCCTACAATCTGTTCCGCCTCGCGGGCATCACGCAGGGCATTGCGGGGCGGGTCCGCGACGGCACCGCGTCGAATGCCAAGGCCCTCGAGTCGGCCAAGCGCACCGTGCCGCTGTCGCAGGCGTCATGGGAATACGCGCAGAAGGCCGGCGCAACCTGATCCAGGAACGCGGCGCGATCCCATAGGGTTCGCGCCGCTTTGCGTTCACCTCGCCCCGCCTGCGGGGAGAGGCAGAGGCCGCCTGCGGCGGCCGTCTTCAAGAACGCCGAAGCGCAGCTTAGACTATGTCGCATCGCCAGATGCGATCCGGGTGAGGGGGAGTCTCCGCAAACACATCTGTCGCCGTTGATGCGGCGCCGCCGCTGCAAGGTGCGGCATGTTTCCGCATTGTAGCCATCTGTGACTTGAGTTCGCGCTGCCGCTTTGGCAAGTCAGTCCGGTCAACGCCCGCCCTGGTCCTGATCGGACATTTTCATTTTGACCCTCTCCTCGAACCTTCGCGGCAGCCTGTTCATGGCTGCGGCCATGGCCAGCTTCACGGTCAACGACACCATCACCAAGGCGGTGTCGGCGGAGCTCAACATCGGGGAGATCCTGCTCGTCCGCGGCCTGGTCGCGATGGTGCTGGTGGCGGCGCTCGCCTGGTACCGCGACGCGCTGCGTAGTTTTGGCGCGTTGCTGATCTGGCCGGTCGGACTGCGCGTCCTTGGCGAGATCGGCGGCACGCTGACCTATCTCTCGGCGATCGCGCAGATCCCGCTCGCCAACGCCTCGGCGATCTTCCAGGCGCTGCCGCTGGTCATCACGCTCGGCGCCGCGCTGGTGTTCGGAGAGCCGGTCGGCTGGCGGCGATGGCTGGCGATCGCCGCCGGCTTCATCGGCGTGCTGGTCATTGTTCGGCCCGGCGCGGAAGGCTTTAGCCAGGCTGCGCTTCTGGCGCTGGCGTCGGTCGGCTTCTGCGCGGTACGCGATCTCGCCACGCGCCGCATCCCGAAGCACTTGCCGACCGTGTTCATCACGCTGCTCACCACCGTGACCGTGACGACGGCGGGTGCTGTGGTCCTTGTCCCGCTCGGCGGCTGGCGGCCGCCGTCCGGCAATGCGCTCGGCCTGCTCACCTTCGCCGCGGTGCTGATCCTGATCGGTTATCAATGCATCATCGTGTCGCTGCGCACAGGCGATATCTCGGCGGTGGCGCCGTTCCGCTACACCGCGCTGCCGTGGGCAATGCTGACAGGCTATCTCGCCTTCGGCCACAAGCCCGACGGTCCAATGCTCGCGGGCGCCGCGATCATCGTCGCCTCGGGTCTTTATGCCTTCTACCGCGAGCGCAAGCGCGACAAGCTTCGTCCGGCCGCGACCGGACCGGGATTGCCGCCGGACGGTTTGTGAGGCATCCGTGATCCGTAGGATGGGTGGAGCGCAGCGATACCCATCATGGCGCCGCGGATACGAGATGATGGGTTTCGCTTCGCTCTACCCATCCTACGCAGTCATTTGCAAATCACTTCGCGCAATGTGCGATCAGCCGCGCGACGAATGCGCCGCACGCCTCGAGCTGCGACATCTCGACGAACTCGTCCGGCGTATGCGCCTGTGCGATCGAGCCGGGGCCGACCACGACGGAGGACACATCCGCCATGCTGACGAACAGGCTGGCCTCGGTGCCGAAGGCGACCTTGGCGTGGTCGTTGCGGCCGGCAAATTGCTTGGCGAGCGTGACGATCGCAGCGTCGGCGGCGGTGTCGAGCGCGGGGTAGTCGAGGATCTCCTCGAAGTCGATCCCGCAGTCGGGGTGCCGCTTGCGCATCGCCGGCTCGATCTCGGCCTTCGCCCAGGCGATGATCGCATCGGTCACTTCTCTCGACTCGGTGATGCCGATACCGCGGCATTCGAATTCCACCACGCAACTGTCGGGCACGATGTTCAGCGCGGCGCCGCCATGTACGATGCTGGTGAGCAGGGTCGAGTGCGGGACATCGTAGAGGCTGCCTTGTTCGGCATCCGCGGCCAGCGACGCGGCGCGGCGGCGGATTTCGGTGATGAGGTCGGCGGCATATTCGATGGCGTTGACGCCGTCGGGCGCGATCGAGGAGTGGCGGGCGAGCCCGCGGAACGTGGCGCGCACGCCGTGCTTGCCTTTGTGCCCGATGATCACCTGCATCTGGGTCGGCTCGCCGACGAAACAGCCGAGCGGCTTGATCGGCCTCCGCGCGACCTCGCGCAGCATCGGCCGCACGCCGACGCAACCGATCTCCTCGTCATAGGAGATGGCAAGATTGATCGGCGTCTTCAGATCGGCCGCGAGCATCTCGGGAACCATCGCGAGGCAGACGGCGACAAAGCCTTTCATGTCGGTGGTGCCGCGGCCGTAGAGCCGGCCATTGCGCTCGACGAGCTCGAACGGGTTGTGGCTCCAGTCCTGTCCCACAACCGGCACGACATCGGTATGCCCCGACAGCACCAGCCCGGCCTTGTCCTCGGGGCCGATCGTGACCCACAACGAGGACTTCTGTCCGGTCTCATCGACGATGCGTTGCCCGTGAGGCCAACCGAGGCGAGGTAGCGCTCGATGTAGTCGATCAGAGGCAAATTGCTGCGGTCGCTGACGGTGTTGAAGGCGACGAGGTCGGCCAAGAGCTTGCGGATGCGGTCGGGACGTTGATTTTGCATTGCCTGTTCGTTTGCGAGGGACTTGCGAGGAATGACGAGTGTGCGGGCGATCCTGCCAGCGAAGTATAACAGCTGGTTGGCCTGCCGAGGCCAAGCAATATTCGGACCGTTGCCGGCGGTTATTGCGCGGCACTGGCGTGTAGGATGGGTAGAGCGAAGCGAAACCCATCAAATATGTCCGCGCGGTGAGATGATTGGTTTCGTGGAGTTTATCATCGGGTCGCGCGTGTTGCGCGGACCTAGGGCGGAACGAAAGGCAAGACTCGGATGATTCATGTCGCGAGAATGCGAAACTGTATCCCCATTCTCGGCTGTCATCGCCCGGCTTGACCGGGCGATCCAGTACGCTGCGGCCTTTCGGCTCAAGCACAGACGTCTCTGGAATACTGGATCACCCGCTTGCGCGGGTGATGACACCGCGTGTTTGTCATCATGAATCGAGGACCATCCACCGCCGTCGTCCCCGCGAAGGCCGGGACCCATTACCACAAGTGGTCATTGTTGCAGTTGCTGGAACGACGAGTCCTGTTCACAACCCCGGCCACGGCGTATGGGTCCCGGCCTTCGCCGGGACGACGCTGGTGTATGCGGCGCCACCGCGGACGATGGCTTGGAGAGCCCCTGCTAAATCGGCTTGCCCGTATACGGCATCGACGCCGTCAGGCCGCCGTCGACCGGGATGGCCTGGCCGTTGACGTAGGACGCTTCATCGCTCGCCAGGAACAATCCCATCGCGGCGAGTTCGTGCGGCTGGCCGGCGCGCTTGAGCGGATTGAGCTGGCCGATCTTGTCCTGGGTGCCGCGCTCCTTGGCGCGATCGAACACGGGCTTGGTCATGCCGGTTTCGATCAGGCCCGGACACACCGCATTGATGCGCACGCCGGTGCCGGAGAGCGAATAGGCGGTGGTCTGCACCAGGCTGATGACGCCGGCCTTGCTCGCACCATAGGGATGTCCGCTGGCACCCGACTTCAGGCCCGCGACGGAGGCGGTGCAGACGATCGAGCCAAAGCCCTGCTTGGTCATGTGCGGGATCGAGTGCTTGATCGCGAGGAACGGGCCGATCAGATTGACGCGCAGCACTTCCTGCCAATGCTCGACGGTCTGGTCGGCGAGCGGGACGAGACCGCCGCTGACGCCGGCATTGGCCCAGATCGCATCGAGCTTGCCGTACTTCGAAACCGCCTTCTCGATGAAGGCCTTCACGTCGCTCTCCGAGCCGGCATCGGCGGTGACGGCTTCGACGGTACCGCCGGCGTCGCGCACCAGCTTGGCGGTCTCGTTCACGCCTTCGGTGCGATCGACCGCGATCAGCTTGGCGCCTTCCCTGGTGAACAGCAGCGAGGCGGCGCGGCCGATGCCGCTGCCAGCGCCGGTGATGATGACGGATTTGCCTTCGAGGCGGCCCATGATTTTCTCCCTGTTCACGTGATCCCCGACGCGTCTGCCGCGCGACGGAATTCAAACAAAATTTCAAACGTCCGAAGCACTTGAGGCGATGTGCCGCGTGACGTACAGCGAGACGGGACACTATTGAAGGGCTCATCCGATGTCCAATCCAGACAAGCCTGACGTGAAGGTGACGCGGTGGTGGTGGGTTCGCCACGCGCCGGTGCGCAGCGACGGCGGCAACATCTACGGACAAGAAGATATCGACTGCGACACCGGCGACACCGAAGTGTTCGAGGCGGTCGCCAAGATGCTACCGCGCGATGCGGTCTGGTATTCGAGCAATCTGAAACGCACGCACAAGACCGCCGACGCGATCTGGGCTGCCGGGTTTCCAAAGCCGGAAAACATGACGCAGGAACGCGACTTCGCCGAGCAGCATCTCGGCCAATGGCAGGGCATGAACCGCGCCGCGTTTCTCGCCAGCCGTCCGCCGGGCACGGCTTGGTTCGCCGATGTCAACGAGCCCGCGCCCGGCGGCGAGAGCTACATGGATCTCTATACCCGCGTCTGCCGCACCATTGTGCGGATCACCGCGGCGGAAGCGGGCAGGAATATCATCGCCGTCGGCCATGGCGGCGTGATCAAGGCCGCGGTCGGGCTGGCGCTCGGCGGCCAGCCGGACAGGGGGCTGTCGTTCGATATCGATAACGTCTCGGTGACGCGACTTGATCACATTGCGAGTGCGGGCCTGTCGACCTGGCGCTTGCCGATGGTGAACCAGCAGCCGTGGATCGCCGATCCGCGCCACGCCGCGATGCATCAGCCGTCCGGACCCGAAGTCAGGCCGGCGAGCAAGCTTGCGTGATTGCTGCTATCGCAACACCACGACGCTGCTTAAGCTCAACGCAGAATTCAAACATCGTAACATCAGGGAGAGAAACATGACCTTGTTCGACATGAAGGGAAAAGTCGCCGTCATCACCGGCTCGACGCGCGGCATCGGGCGCGCGATCGCCGAGCGCATGGCCGAGCACGGCGCCAAGGTCGTGATCTCCTCGCGCAAGGCCGACGTCTGCGAACAGGTGGCAAAGGAGATCAACGACAGCTACGGCAAGGGCACCGCGGTTGCCATCGCGGCGAACATCTCGTCGAAGGAAAACCTGCAGAACCTGGTCGACGAGAGCAACCGCGCCTTCGGCAAGATCGACGTGCTGGTCTGCAACGCCGCGTCCAATCCTTATTACGGTCCGCTCGCCGGCATCTCCGACGATCAGTTCCGCAAGATTCTCGACAACAACATCGTCGCCAACAACTGGCTGATCTCGATGGTGGTGCCGCAGATGATCGAGCGCAAGGACGGCTCGATCATCATCGTGTCCTCGATCGGCGGCCTGAAGGGCTCGACCATCCTCGGCGCCTACGCGATCTCCAAGGCCGCCGACATGCAGCTCGCGCGCAACCTCGCCTGCGAATACGGCAAGCATAATATCCGCGTGAACTGCATCGCGCCCGGCCTGATCAAGACCGACTTTGCGAAGGCGCTGTGGGACAATCCGGACAATCTGAAGGCCTCGACCGCGCGCTCGCCGCTGCTGCGGATCGGCGTGCCGGACGAGATCGCGGGCGCCGCCGTGATGATGGGCTCGCGGGCCGGCGACTTCATGACCGGCCAGACCATCGTGATCGACGGCGGCGCGACGATCAGCTGACGCGCGTTATTGGCGCGCAAAGCGCGCCACACACTTAACTCGTCATCACCCGCGAAAGCGGGTGATCCAGTATTCCAGAGACGGCAGTGCTTGAGCCGAGAGGCCGCGGCGTACTGGATCGCCCGGACAAGCCGGGCGATGACAGCCTTGGATGCGGAGCGAGTAGTGTCCCAATCACTCCACCGCCGCGTACACCCCGTTGCGCACCAGCGAGCGGGTATATTCGCGCTGGCCCGGGCCCTGCATCATGAAGACCGCGATCAGGTCTTCGCTCGGATCGATCCAGAAGAACGTGCCGGCCATGCCGCTCCAGAAATACTGGCCGACCGAGCCGGAGAACGGCGCGATGCCCTGCTGCATGCGCACGGCGAAGCCGAGGCCGAAACTGTGGCCGGGCGACACCAGCGTGCCCTGGATCGTGACGCCGGCGCCGAGGTGATCGGAGGCCATGAATTCGAGCGTTTTGCGGCCGATGATCCTGGTGCCGTCGAGCGAGCCGCCACCCAGCAGCATCTGCGCGAAGCGCGCATAGTCCATCGTGGTCGAAACCAGTCCGCCGCCGCCGGATTCCATCGCCGGCTTCTCCAGCATGTTGAACAGCTGCACCTTTTCGTTGGTCCAGGGATCGCTGGCAAAGGCCTCGGAGAGGCGGCCGGCATTGGCTTCCCCGGTGTGGAAGGCGGTCTCGGTCATCTGCAGCGGCGAGAGGATGCGCTCAGTGAGGTACGTGCCGAGCGTCTTGCCGCTGACGACCTCGATGATGCGGCCGAGGATGTCGGTGGAGCGGCTGTAGTTCCATTCGGCGCCGGGCTGGCAGACCAGCGGCATGCCGGCGAGCATGGTGGCGTGCTCGGCATTGGTGATCTTGCGGCTGCGTAGCCGCGACTGCTGGTAGAGCTGCTGCACCGGGCCGTTGCCGGTGTGGTCATAAGTAAGCCCAGACGTGTGGCGGAGCAGGTCCTGGATCGTCATCTGCCGCTTCGCCGCGACCAGCTCGAGCTTGCCGTTGTTCTCGACGCCGACCTTGGTCTCGGCGAATTCGGGGATGAACTTCGCGACGGGGTCGTTGAGCAGGAAGTGGCCGTCCTCCAGCAGCTGCATGATGCCGACCGAGACGATCGGCTTGGTCATCGAGAAGATGCGGAAGATCGTGTCATGGGTCATCGGCGCCGAGGCGGTCGGGCTTTGCCGGCCGATCGCGTCGAACCAGCCGATCTGGCCGCGCCGCGCCACCAGCACCGTCACGCCGGGCACGGTTCCCTTGTCGACCTCGCGGCGGAAGGTGTCGGACATCGCCTGCAGCCGCGCGCTCGACAGCCCGATCGATTCGGGCTTGGCGAGGGGGAGGGACGGGGTGGCCGGGCTGGCGGCGTGCTTGGTGGCGGTTTGAGCGTTCATGGTCTCTCCCTGGTTCTTGATTCTTGCGGCGAGGTGCCGACGTGGGGTGATCGCCGAAGTTTGGCGCAGAAGTTTTGCAATGAACAGAAGCTTCACCGCTTCGCCCTTGCAAACCGGCCATGCCCTGTGCTTGAAACGGCGCGAACCGGCGGCGACGCGGGTTCCCTGCAGGAGTGTAGCTCAATTGGTAGAGCACCGGTCTCCAAAACCGGGGGTCGCAGGTTCGAGCCCTGCCACTCCTGCCAGCTTTTACCCATTCATTTGAAGGTGTTGGCCGAGGTCCCGGACCCCGGCCATGATCATTTTCAGCTACTTGATGAGCGGGCAGCCGCCATCCTTCAGCGGCCGGAACGCCTGGTCGCCGGGGACTTCGGCGAGCACTTTGTAATAATCCCACGGCGCCTTCGATTCCTCGGGCTTCTTGACCTCGAACAGGAACATTGAGTGCACCATGCGGCCGTCTTCGCGGACCACGCCGTTGTCGGTAAAGGCGTCGCGGACCGGGGTCGCGCGCATCTTGGCCAGCACCGGCTTGGTCTCCTTGGTGCCGGCGGCCTTAACCGCGTTGAGGTAGTGCAGGGTGGCGCTGTAGGTCGCGGCCTGGTTCATCGTCGGCATCCGCTTCATGCGCTCGAAGAAGCGCTTGCCGAAGGCGCGGGTGCGGTCGTTGAGATCCCAGTAGTAGGCCTCGGTGATGATCAGGCCCTGCGCGAGCTTCAGCCCGAGGCTGTGGATGTCAGAGATGAACATCACGATGCCGGCGAGGTTCTGCCCGCCCGCGACGATGCCGAATTCGGAGGCCTGTTTGATGGTGTTGATGGTGTCGGCGCCGCCATTGGCCATGCCGATGATCTTGGCCTTCGAGGCCTGCGCCTGCAGCAGGAAGGACGAGAAGTCCGGCGTGTTGAGCGGATGCCGCGCGCTGCCGAGCACCTTGCCGCCGGCGGCGCGGACCACGTCGCCGGTGTCGCGCTCGATCGAATGGCCGAACAGATAGTCGGCGGTGATGAAGAACCAGGTGTCGCCGCCGTTCTTCACGATCGCGCTGCCGACGGTGTGGGCGTTGGCGTAGGTGTCGTAGGTCCAGTGCAGCGTGTAGGGCGAGCAGGACTTGCCGGTGATGTCGGAGCTCGCCGCATCCGTCACGATCATGATCTTCTCGAACTGCTTCGACATCTCCATGCCGGCGAGCGCGGTCGCCGAGGTCGGCATGTCGATGATCATGTCGACATTCTCGGCCTCGTACCATTTGCGCGTGATGGTGGCGGCGACGTCGGCCTTGTTGAGGGCGTCGGCGGTGACGAGCTCGATCGGCTTGCCGAACATCGACCCGCCGAACTCCTCGATCGCCATCTTGGTGGCCTCGACATTGCCGGCACCGCCGATGTCCGAATAGACCGACTGGAAATCCGTGAGCACGCCGATCTTGAGCGGCGCTTGCTGCGCGAGCGCCGGCCCTGCCAGCGCAGCCGCGATCAGGCCGGCGGCGGACAGACTCGTGACGATGGATTTCATGATGGTGTGCCTCCCCGAGGTGTTCTTGTCAGTTTGTCCGACAAAGCTAGATTTGCCCGGTTCCGGTGTCAATTCCAGCTGCCTGGGTGCGACAATCAGGCCAAATATTGCCCGTTTGACGCCCCAAGGGCCTTCGCCTATCTTTTGTCCGACAAACGACAATCGGGGTCCGGGGGAGCTGAAGATGCCCACCACGCCGCTGTTCCGGCGTATCGATGTCGCGCCGGCCTATCAGAAGGTCGCCGATGCGATCGAACGCGAGATCATCAACGGCCGGATCAAGCCGGGCGAGCCGATCGGCACCGAGCAGCAACTGGTGGCGCAGTTCGGCGTCAACCGCTCGACGGTGCGCGAAGGCATTCGCGTGCTCGAGGAGGGCGGGCTGATCCGCCGCGATTCCAGCCGCCGGCTGCAGGCCTGCCTGCCGCGCTACAACAAGCTCGCGACGCGACTGTCCCGTGCGCTGATCCTGCACGAGGTGACGTTCCGCGAATTGTTCGAGACCTCGATGACGCTGGAGGTCGCGAGCGTCGAGGGTGCGGTGGAGCGCGCCACCGAGGAGAACATCGCCGAGCTTGCCGGCAATCTCGAGCGCAGCGCGGCGGTCGTCGGCAATCCCGCTGCGCTCGCCGAGCTCGATGCGGAATTCCATGTGCTGATGGCCAAGGCCTCGCAGAACCGCGTGCTGCAGCTGGCGCGCGAGCCCGCCGCGCAACTGTTCTTTCCGACCACCGAGATGATCGTGGGTGGCGTGCCGGAGGGCGGCGCGCGGCTGGTCGAGGCACACCATCATCTGCTCGACGCGATCAAGCGGCGCGACAAGGAGGCCGGCGTGCTGTGGACGCGGCGGCATTTGCAGGACTGGCGGCGCGGCTTCGAGAAGATCGCCTCGCTCGATCGCTCGGTCGAGCACACCTACATGGAACACGCTTACGCCGCGCGGCAATAGGGACGGCGCGGCCAAGACAAGACGAAAACAACGACAACAAGCACATTCGGGAGGGACTTAATGAGCGGAGACATCGCAGCAACCATCCAGCGCGCCCGCGAGCACAGCATCGGCGATCTCTTGCGCCGGTCGGCAAAGCGCTACCCCGGCAAGACCGCGCTGATCTGCGGCGAGGTGAGCTGGAGCTTTGCGGAGATGGATGCGCTCTGCAATCGGCTCGGCCGCGGCTTGCTCGCGCTTGGCGTTGCGAAGGGCGATCGCGTCGCGGTGCTGTCGCGCAACTCGCATGGCTTCGCCGCGCTGCGCTTTGCGGTGGCGCGGATCGGCGCCATCCTGGTGCCGATCAACTTCATGCTCAATCCGGATGAGATCAGTTTCATCCTCGCCAATTCCGGCGCCAAGCTGCTCGCGGTCGGCCCCGATTTCGTGGAGACGGCGCACGCCGCGGCCGCCAAGGGCTCGGCGGTCGAGACCTTGATCTGGCTGCCGGGCGAGGATCCGGCCAACGCGCCCGACGGCATCACGACATTCGACAGCCTGTTGCACAGCGACGCGTCGGCGCCGGATGTCTCGGTCGACGGCCGCGATCCCGCGCAGATCATCTACACCAGCGGCACCGAGTCGCTGCCGAAGGGCGCAATCCTCACCCATGAAGCCGTTATGTGGCAGTATGTCAGCTGCATCATCGACGGTGGCATGGCGACCGACGACACGGTGCTGCACGCGCTGCCGCTCTATCACTGCGCGCAGCTCGACGTTTTCCTGGGGCCCGCGATCTATCTCGGCGCCACCAGCCTCATTACCGGCAAGCCGGTGCCTGACAATGTCCTGGCGCTGATCGCGGCCCACAAGATCAATTCGTTCTTCGCGCCGCCGACGATCTGGATCGCGATGCTGCGCTCGGGCGCGTTCGACCGCACCGACCTGTCGACCCTGCGCAAGGGCTATTATGGCGCCTCGATCATGCCGGTCGAGGTGCTGCTCGAGTTGCAGCGGCGGCTGCCCGAGGTGAAGTTCTGGAATTTCTACGGCCAGACCGAGATCGCGCCGCTCGCGACCGTGCTGACGCCGGAGGACCAGCTGCCGAAGGCCGGCTCGGCCGGCAAGCCCGCGATCAACGTCGAGACGCGGGTGGTCAGGCCGGACATGACCGACGTCAAGGTCGGGGAAGTCGGCGAGATCGTGCACCGCTCGCCGCATCTGTTGTCCGGCTACTACAATGATCCGGTCAAGACCGCGGCGGCGTTCGCCGGCGGCTGGTTTCATTCCGGCGACCTCGCGATCGTCGATGCTGACGGCTACATCAGCGTCGTCGATCGCGTGAAGGACATGATCAAGAGCGGCGGCGAGAATGTCGCGAGCCGCGAGGTCGAGGAGATGATCTACCGGCTGCCTTCGGTGTCGGAGGTTGCGGTGGTCGGGCTGCCCGATCCGCGCTGGATCGAGGCGGTGACCGCGATCGTCGTGGTCAAGGCCGGCCAGAGCCTCGATGCCGACGCCGTCATCAAGCATTGCGCGGCGTCGATGGCCCATTTCAAGGTGCCGAAGCAGGTCATCTTCGTGGATGCCTTGCCGAAGAATCCGAGCGGCAAGCTGCTCAAGCGCGAGCTGCGGCAGCGCTATGTCGGCGGCGCCACGCTCGACCAGGCGGTGCAGAAGAGCTTCGCCGGCTAGGCTGTCTATTGGCCAGCTGCCGCCGGCGCCTTGTCCGACCATTCCGGCGGCAAGCCGAGCTTGCCGGCGGCCATTCCGACCAGGCCGGGATTGCGGCCGAACGCCTCGCAGGCCGCGTATTTCGGCTTGCCGCCGAGCGTTGCGCCAATCTTGTCGAGCGATGGCAGCTCCGGCGCCTTTCCGAATGGCGTCGCGCCGGTGACGACGAGCTTGCTGAAATCGTCGCTGAAGGAAGGGGCGAGATCGTAGGCGTCACCGGCGCTCGAGACCATGGGCGAGTTGGTGAACGAATTCGCCCCGCGGGCCCAGATCATCGCCGCCTGCTGGCGGCTGGCCTGATCGCGCACCTCGGCTTCGACGGTCAGGCTGCCAAGCCCGACCGGCAACCGCGGCACCGGCACCGGCACGCCCGCGCCGAGCGCGCTCGGCAGGAAGCTGACCACCTTGGAAGTGCCCGCCGCGACCTCGTCGGTGGGGGCCGCCTGGGTGACAAGCGCGTGCACGGACAGATCCGCGGGCTGATCGGGACCAACGACCTGAAGCCGCTCGCTCAGGCCGACGCACAGCGAACGATCGATCGCGTTGGCCACCAGGTGTCTCTGCTCCTGGGACAGCGTCGGCGACGCTGTCTGCGAGAAGGTCGTCGGCACGATTCGCACCGTCTTCGCAGCGAGGACCTCGTCCTTGTTGACGCGAACCAGCGATTTCGCCAGCACGCCGTCGGACGGCGTGAGATTGTCGTAGGATGCCAGTGATCCGCCCCGCGTCATCGGTGCGCTGGCACAGCCCGACAACAACATCATCGCAACCGCAGCGCCGGCAAGCAGGGATGACCGATTGGGCTGACCGTTGCGCGACGCCCGGCCCGTGCTCCGCGCATCAGCCGCAGCGTCCGGCAGAAATTCGACTCTCATGTACCCCTCGAACGACCGCTCACCCCACGAACGATCGAACGTCACGATAGAGCAGGGCCGCCCGGGTCGGGATTAAGAGATATTAAGTCAGATGTAGCTCGCGAAACCGTGCGACCTATTTGAGCCACATTTGGCCGTGCAGGCTTAACAAAACGCTATATTTGCGCGCTGCGCATTTGGGGCCGAGGCTTCTAAAATGCCGTGATGCAAATCCTGGAATATGACCTCGTGGCTTTCCCCGTCACCAACGCCCGCATCCTCTGCGTCGAGGACGATGCCGATATCGCGCGCATGCTGGCCGAGGTGCTTGAGGACAACGGCTTCAGACCGGTGCTGGTCGGCTCGGCCGTGGAGATGGATGCGCTGCTCAAGCGCGAGAGTTTTGATCTCGTCGTACTCGACGTGATGCTGCCGGGCGAGGATGGGCTGAGCATCTGCCGGCGCCTGCGCATGTCATCTTCGATTCCGATCATCATGGTCACCGCGCGCGGCGAGGACATCGACCGCATCCTCGGCCTCGAGCTCGGTGCCGACGACTACGTCACCAAGCCGTTCAATTCGCGCGAACTGGTCGCCCGTATCCGGGCACTGCTGCGCAGGGTCGAGAGCGGCGCCTCGTCGCGGTCACGGCCGCGTCCTTTGACCTTCGCCGGATGGCGCATCAATCCCACCACCCGTGAGCTGCATGACCCAGCGGGCGTCCGGATCACGCTGACCGGTGCCGAGTTCGATCTGCTGCTGGCGTTCTGCCGCAATCCGGGACAGGTGCTGTCGCGCGAGCAGCTGATCGAGCAGGCCTTCGGCGGCCTGATTGCATCGGTCGAGCGCAGCGTCGACGTTCATATCAGCCGCATCAGGCAGAAGATCGAGCCGGATCCGAGGGACCGCTCGATGATCAAGACGGTGCGGCTCGGCGGCTACCTGTTCACGCCGGCGGTCGAGCAGATCTGATGCGATGGGCACAGCGGCTGATGCCGCGCAGCATCGCCGCGCAGCTGATGAGCCTCGTCGCGCTCTCGGAGCTGATCGGCATCACGCTCGCGGCGGCGACCGTCATTTTTCTGTTCGACTCTCCCTCAATCAATGACACGCAGAAGTTTCTTGCCGGGCGGGTCGCGGAGCTCACGCAGCTTCTGCGTTTCACGAAGACGGCAGCCGACGCGGATGAACTGCTGGGGGCAGCCAGGCGCGGCGGTCTCGACGTCAGACGCGTCGCGTTGAGCGAACTCGTGCCTCGCACGGTCGGAGAGACGCGGCCGTTTTCCATAAAAGCGTTTCGGCAATTGGCGGCCGAGTCTGGAATTGAGTTGCTGGAGGAGCTGCGCCATCCGGCAGGCTCGTCGTCACAGGTGGTCGTGAAGCTCGACGACGGCCACGCGTTGATGGCCGACGTCGCGGTCAAGGGCGGCTTCTGGTCCGTTCTGCTCCGCCCGGCGGCCGGGGGCGCGATCATCGTGCTGATATCCATGCTGCTGCTGTCGGTCTATGCGGTGCGTTGGGTGATCGCACCGCTGGCCGACGTCGCGCGTGCCGCGACCTCGTTCGGCCGCTCGCCGCGGGCTCCCCAGGCGTTGCGCCGGCGCGGTCCGCTCGAAATCGCCCAGGTCGCCGACGCGCTGAACGACATGCGCACGCGCATCGCAGCGCTGCTCGACGACCGCACCCGCATGCTCGCCGCCATCAGCCATGACCTGCGGACGCCGCTGACCCGGCTCAGATTGCGTTCCGAGCGCGTCGGCGACGACACCCTGCGCCCGGCGATGCTGGGCGATATCGCCAAGATGACGCGCATGATCAACGAGACCCTGGAGTATCTGCGCGACGACGCCCGCTCGGAGGCGGCGTCGTTCATCGACCTGCCGAGCTTCCTGCAGACCATCTGTTCGGACTTCGCCGACATGGGCCACGCGGTATTCTATGCCGGGCCGGTGCGTCTGCCTTATGCCTGTCGGCCACGCGCGCTGTCGCGCGCCGTCACCAATATCGTGGAGAATGCGGTCAAGCACGGCAGCAGGGTCGCGGTGACGCTTCGCCTCACGGAGGCCGGTCACATCGAGATCGAGGTGGCCGACGACGGTCCGGGCATTCCGCCGGCGCTGCACGACAAGGTGTTCGAGCCCTTCTTCAAGGCCGACAGCGCCCGGCAGGAAGGGGGCTTCGGGCTGGGGCTATCGATCGCGCAGGATATCGCCAAGCGCCATGGCGGCAGCATCGCGTTGAGGCTGCGGGAGCCGAGCGGACTGCTTGTATCGATGCTGCTGCCGCCAAAACCCGGCCAGGCCTAGACCTTGGTCTAGACGAGGCGAGACGAACGATCCTGATCTCGCCAGGAAGCCAGGGGGTCGCAGGGCGCCGGCTAAGCCCTTGATTTGGAGAGGCCAATGCCCGATCGGCCCGAGCCGGGCGGGCGCCGGGCGCGACCCTGCCGACCTTGACGTTTGGCCGGTCTCGCAGTAGATACCCGGCACTCGCAGCCGGCCCGCTTAGATGGCGGATATCCGGCGCGGCCTAATTCCCCGAACATTCGAGCTCGTTTATCGGCTCAACCTTCCAAACGAGGGCTGGGTCCGCAAGGTCGGCTGTTCGGATTCCTTGAAACGTTGCAATCGTCCGGTAACGGACGCGGATCTCACGATGGCTTTCAGCCCGTTCAAATTCCTGCAGGAAGTGCGCTCGGAGACCGCCAAGGTCACTTGGCCGACGCGTCGCGAGACGACCATCACCACCATCATGGTGTTCGTGATGGTGGCGCTGGCCTCGATCTTCTTCTTCGCCGCAGATCAGATCATCCGCTATCTGATTACCCTGATACTGGGCATCCACTGATGAGCATGGGAACTCAATTGATGGACAAGCGCTGGTACATCGTTCACGCCTATTCGAACTTCGAGAAGAAGGTTCAGGAATCGATCCGCGAGCAGGCTAAACAGCGCGGGCTGGAAGAGCTGTTCGAGCAGATTCTGGTGCCGACCGAGAAGGTCACCGAGGTGCGCCGCGGCCGCAAGATCGACGCCGAGCGCAAGTTCTTCCCGGGCTATGTGCTGGTCAAGATGAAGCTGACCGACGAGGCGTTCCATCTGATCAAGAACACCCCGAAGGTGACCGGCTTCCTCGGCGCGGAAAACAAGCCGATGCCGATCTCGGAAGCGGAAGCGATGCGGATCCTGCACCAGGTGCAGGAGGGCGTCGAGCGTCCGAAGGCGTCGGTGTCGTTCGAAATCGGCGAGAACGTGCGCGTGGCCGACGGCCCGTTCGCCTCGTTCTCCGGTGTGGTGGAAGAAATCGACGAGGCGCGCTCGCGCGTGAAGGTCGCGGTGTCGATCTTCGGCCGCGCGACGCCCGTGGAACTGGAATTCGGTCAGGTCGAAAAGGTGGTCTGACCGGACGGCGCGGGGTATATGCCTCGCGTCAAGTCGAGAGGCCGTGGGAGGGAGGAGGCGGTCGCCAGCCCCTTCAACCGAACCACGGAACCTGAAACCGCCGGCCCTGTCCGGCACAACAGGAGTGATAAATGGCAAAGAAAGTGACCGGATACCTGAAGCTTCAGGTCCCGGCCGGAGCGGCGAATCCTTCGCCCCCGATCGGCCCCGCGCTTGGTCAGCGCGGTCTCAACATCATGGAGTTCTGCAAGGCGTTCAACGCGCAGACCCAGAAGGAAGAGAAGAACACCCCGATCCCGGTGATCATCACCATCTATGCGGACCGGTCCTTCACCTTCGAGATGAAGACCCCTCCGATGTCCTACTTCCTCAAGCAGGCCGCCAAGATCCAGTCCGGATCGAAGGCGCCGGGCCGTGACAAGGCCGGCAAGGTGACCAAGGCGCAGGTGCGCGAGATCGCCGAGAAGAAGATGAAGGACTTGAATTGCGACACCATCGAATCGGCCATGAAGATGGTCGAGGGCTCTGCCCGTTCGATGGGTCTGGAAGTTGCGGGGTAACGGGCCATGTCAATCGGAAAGCGTTTGAAGAAGGCCCGCGAGGGCGTCGATCGCGAGAAGCTCTACCCGCTCGCGGACGCCATCAAGATGGTCAAGGAGCGCGCCAAGTCGAAGTTCGACGAGACGATCGAGATCGCGATCAATCTCGGCGTCGACCCGCGCCACGCCGACCAGATGGTCCGCGGCGTCGTCAACCTGCCGAACGGAACCGGCCGTACGCTGCGCGTCGGCGTGTTCGCGCGCGGCGCCAAGGCTGAGGAAGCCAAGGCCGCCGGTGCCGACGTCGTCGGTGCCGAAGACCTGGTCGAGAAGGTGCAGGGCGGCGCGATCGATTTCGATCGTTGTATCGCCACTCCCGACATGATGCCGCTGGTCGGCCGCCTCGGTAAGGTGCTCGGTCCGCGCGGCATGATGCCGAACCCGAAGATCGGCACCGTGACCATGGACGTCACCAACGCCGTGAAGGGCGCCAAGGGCGGCTCGGTCGAGTTCCGCGTCGAGAAGGCCGGCATCGTCCAGGCCGGCATCGGCAAGGCCTCGTTCTCCGAGGACAAGCTGGTCGAGAACGTCAAGGCGCTGGCCGACGCGGTCTCCAAGGCGAAGCCGGCCGGCTCCAAGGGCACCTACATCCAGCGCGTGGCGGTTTCCTCCACCATGGGCCCGGGCGTGAAGGTCGAGCCGGGCACGATCCTCGGCTGAGGTCTCTGGCCGTGAAGAGATAAAGAGGGGCGGGATCGGGCAACCGGTTCCGCCCTTTGTTTTTGCCAAAGCGTTTTCAAGCGAAGTGGCTACCGGTTCGCGTGAAGAAAACGCGCCAAGACAATATCTGAAGCCTCTCGCAAGAAAGAAGAACAATGCCCGATAAGGTCCTGGTTTATTCACGCTTTCCCAAGGCCCAGCTGATCCGCTTCGCCGAGCGCTATGAGCTGCTGAACGCGGCAGGCAAGCGATTGGACGAAGCGTTCCCGCCGGCCGAGCTCGCCGAGATCCGCGCCATGATCACGGCAGGCGGCACCGCGCTCGGCACCGAGGCCATGGACATGCTGCCGAAGCTCGGCGCGATCGTCTGCTACGGCACCGGCTATGACGGCGTCGATCTCGCCGCCGCCGCGAAGCGCGGCATCGCGGTCGGTCACAGCCCCGGTGCCAATGCGGCGTCGGTCGCGGACACCGCAGTCACCTTGATGCTGGCGTCGGTGCGGCGGCTGCTGGTGGCTGACAATTACGTGCGGAGCGGCGACTGGGCCGGTGCAAAGCCGTCGCCGATGATGCGGCCGCAGGCCGGCATGCGCGGCCGCAAGGTCGGCGTCTACGGCATGGGCGAGATCGGCCGCAAGATCGCCGCACGCGTCGCGGCCTTCGAGACCGAGATCGGCTATTTCAGCCGCTCGAAGCCCGACGTGCCCTATCAATATTTTCCGACGCTGGAGGCGCTCGCCGATTGGTGCAGCGTGCTGATGGTGGCCGTGCGCGCCGGCGCCGAGACCGAGCATGCGGTCAATGCCGACATCCTGCGCCGGCTCGGCAGCGACGGGTTCGTCGTCAACATCTCGCGCGGCTCGGTGATCGACCAGCATGCCCTGGTCGCGGCGCTGACCGAGGGCGTGATCGCCGGTGCCGGCCTTGACGTGTTCGCCAGGGAGCCGCATGCGCCCGATGGGCTGACCGCGTTGCCGAACGTGGTGCTGTCGCCGCATCTCGGCGGCCACACGCTGGAATCGCACGTGGCGATGCAGGATTGCGTGCTCGCCAATCTCGACGCGTTCTTTGCCGGCAAGCCGCTCACCTATCCGGTGGCGACGGCGTCCTGACCGGAGCTTCAGTTCCGGCGCGGCGCGTGGCGCAGCTTCTCCGGGTTGCGGACGATGTAGATCGCCGCGATCCGGCCTGTCTCGCCGTCGATCGCCATGCTCAGCGTGTGGTCGACTTCGCCATCGAGGAAGATCAGCGCGCCCGCGCTGCCATTGACCATCATCGGTTCGACGCGAACCTCGCTGCCGGCGTTCTTGCCGGCGATGCCGATGATGAAGCGGACGATCTTCTCGGCCCCCTTGATCGGCTTCAGCGCCGCCAGCTTGCGGCCGCCGCCGTCGGTGATCGCAATGGCATCCTCGCGCAGCAGGTTGGCGAGGGCGGAGACGTCGCCGCTGGCCGCGGCCTTGCAGAATGCCGTCAGCAGCCGTGCGTGGCCTTCGGGCGGCTCGGCGGGAACAGGGCGGTTGTCGCGGACCGATCGGCGGGCGCGCGCGGCGAGTTGCCGGCAGGCCGCCTCGCTGCGCTCGAGCGTGCGGGCGACTTCCGCAAACGGCCGGTCGAACACGTCGTGCAGCAGGAACGCGGCACGCTCGAGCGGCGTCAGGGCGTCGAGCGCCAGCATCAGCGCGAAGGAGAGATCGTCGGCGAGTTCGGTTGCCGCCTCGGCCGACAGCGCCTCGTCGAACACCGGCTCGGGCAACCAGGCGCCGACATAGACCTCGCGCTGGGCGCGGGCGCTCTTCAGCCGGTCGAGACAGAGCCGGGTCACCACCGTGACCAGGAACGCCTCGGGATTGCGAACGTCGTCAGCCGCGGCGAACCGCAGCCAGGCGTCCTGTACCACGTCGTCGGCATCGCCGCGGCTGCCGAGCATGCGGTAGGCGAGCCCGGTCAGCCGCGTCCGATACGGACCCAGCGGGTCGCGCTCAGGCCGCCTGCTTGATGACATCGATCTGATGGCCGGCCACGGTCACGCGGCGACACTCCTTGGCATATCCCAGCGCCAGCTTCATCATGGGGAAGATGCGGCCGATTTGTAGGGCCAAAGCGAGGTCGATCACGCCTTTTTCGCCCCAGCGCGCGCGAACCGCGTCGCGGCAGGCATCGTCGTCGGCCGAGCGTTGCACGATCGCCTCCGCGAAGCGGAAACCGAGCGCGGTGTTCGCGGTCATGGCGGCAACGTCACGCCTGAGCACGGCGGTGACCTGCTGCTCCGCCATTCCGGCTCCGATCGCCATGTCGACGACCAGTTGCGCACAGGGACCGCAATCTTCCGCCAGGGCGCCGGTCAGCTTGGCGGCATAGAAGGCCTCAACCGGCGCGACGGCGCGGTAGGTGGCGGCCTTCATCGCGGCGGCGAATTTGAAGAACGCGGCGGGCGATTCCTTGAGCATGATCTCGAGATAGGTGGTGTCGTAGCCGTAGCGCCTGGAATAGGCGCGCAGCATGCGGCGCGCGATGAAGCTACGCATGTCGGTCTCCTTGATTTGGCAGGGCGGAATAGAGGGCGAGTGTCGCGGGCAGGACGACCGCCACCAGATCGGATGCGGCATGGCGGTCGTGGCCGCCGGCGATCATCACGAGGTGCAGCGCGCCGTGGCCGGCCAGGAACGCGGCGCCCGCGACCGCTGCCGGCCACCAGGCCGGCCACAAGGCCCGCGCCGCCAGGCCGAGCCCGGCCGCGATGAAGGCGATGCCGACGTCCTGGACCAAATGAGGGTTGAACGGGCCGGTATCGGCGGCGCCGGGCACCAGCGACCACCAGATGGAACCGGCTGACAGCATCACCAGCCCATTGGCGAGGTTGAATAGGGCGAGAATTCCTGCAATCCATCGTTTCATGCGAGCCTCCAGCGCCCAGACGAGCGACGGCATTGGGGCGTGACGCCGTCCGGGAAGAAATTTTTCGCTGGGCCGGGCAGATCGCCGAACTGGTCTGAAATTTGCTCTTGGCAAGCAGGGCAGGACCGGCTACATAGCGCCTTCCGGGCGTGCTGGCACTTGCTGGCATGTCTGTGCTCGCATTCCGAAAACCTGAGATGATAGGAGATCATTCCTTTCCGCATGCCCGCAAGGATGCTCGAAAGGAAGGAGACCCGTCGCCTCCAGAGGAATGAGAGCAGGGGCCTTCAGCATGCTGAAGTGCCTCGATCCTGTCCAAGACTGCAGGCGCCCGCGAGAACTTCGTGTTTTCAACGGCTTAATCGCATGGCCTGCATAGACGGGTGAAGACCGGATTTTGCACTCCAGGTCGCGGATCGTTCGCGGCTTGAGAGGCTGGTTTGGTTCGAACCTCGACAGCCCATGGCCGCAAGGCTCTGGGAGGGCAGGCTTCTAGATGTCGTCTTGCCCGGCATGTCCGAAGGGTCTTGCACCCTGCGGATCAGGTTTAGGGCGGGACGATGGGTGCAACCCGGCGGTCCTGCCTTCGCGGAAAGGCCGCCAACCGGAAAGAGCTTGCTGTGGAACGAGCGGCAAAAAAAGAGTCGGTCGAACAACTTAACGAGGTCTTCAAGACCACGTCGGTTGCGATCGTTGCTCACTATTCCGGCCTCACCGTGGCCCAGATGCAGAAGCTGCGTATGCAGATGAAGCAGGCGGGCGCGTCGGTGAAGGTCTCGAAGAACCGTCTCGCCAAAATTGCTCTTGATGGCACTGACGTCGCTGCCATCGGCTCCCTGCTGAAGGGGCCGACCGTGATCGCTACTTCGAACGATCCGGTTGCGGCGCCAAAGGTTGCCGTCGAATTCGCCAAGGCGAACGAGAAGTTCGTCATCCTCGGCGGTTCGATGGGTAAAACCGTCCTGAATGTCGACAGCGTGAAGGCACTTGCCTCACTGCCGTCGCTCGACGAACTGCGCGGCAAGATCGTGGGCCTCCTCGTGGCACCCGCGACCAAGCTCGCTCAGCTCTCCAACGCGCCCGCGGCCAAGCTCGCGCGCGTCATTCAGGCTCATGCCTCAAAGAGCGAAGCGGCCTGACCCCTTCGCTAATCTCAAACCTGGTTCGAACCAAACGTTTAAGGAACTGAACAATGGCTGATCTGCAGAAAATCGTCGACGACCTCTCGAGCCTCACCGTGCTCGAAGCGGCCGAACTCGCCAAGCTCCTCGAAGAAAAGTGGGGCGTGTCCGCCGCTGCCGCCGTTGCGGTTGCTGGCCCGGCTGCTGGTGGCGCTGCCGCTGCTCCGGCTGAAGAGAAGACCGACTTCACCGTCGTGCTGGCCTCGGCCGGCGACAAGAAGATCGAAGTCATCAAGGAAGTCCGCGCCATCACTGGCCTGGGCCTGAAGGAAGCCAAGGACCTCGTCGAAGGCGCTCCGAAGCCCGTCAAGGAAGGCGTCAACAAGGAAGAAGCCGACAAGATCAAGGCCCAGCTCGAGAAGGCTGGCGCCAAGGTCGACCTCAAGTAATGCGCGATCCGGGAGCGCCTCTGGGCGCTCCCGGGCCATGCAAACGGCGTGCGACAGGTTGTCGCGTGGCGCGCCGGACACAAAAAAGTGTGGGGATCCGTGGACTTAACCCTCGAATCTCCTTTATTGCCATCCCATATCGGGTTGGCAGCGGAAAAACACGGTAGGCGGCGGGGACGGCAGGGTCCTCGGCGGAAGCCGTTGGGAGACAGTCAGATTTCGGGCTTTTTCAGTCCGTAAAGCGGAGCGTTTGGACGAGCGGGTGCAGTGATGCGCCCCGCGCGTTGTTTTGCGTTTTGGAGGTGGTCGGGGCCGGGACGGGGATTTAATTCCTGACTTTGCGCTTCGTTCCTTCGAGACGATTCGAAATTCAACCCGGGGCCGATGGCAGTCGCTCCCGGAAGGTTCGCCCCACAAAGGCGACGAAAATGAGAGGCCACGATGGCGCAGCAGACATTCACCGGTCGCAAACGCGTACGCAAGTTTTTCGGTCACATCAAGGAAGTCGCCGAGATGCCGAACCTCATCGAGGTTCAGAAGGCGTCCTACGACCAGTTCCTGATGGTCGACGAGCCGACCGGCGGTCGGCTCGACGAGGGCCTGCAGGCGGTGTTTCGTTCGGTGTTCCCGATCTCGGATTTCTCCGGCACCTCGATGCTCGAATTCGTCCGCTACGAGTTCGAGCAGCCGAAATATGACGTCGACGAGTGCCGCCAGCGCGGCATGACCTTCGCTGCGCCGCTCAAGGTGACGCTGCGCCTCATCGTGTTCGATATCGACGAGGAAACCGGCGCCAAGTCGGTGAAGGACATCAAGGAGCAGGACGTCTACATGGGCGATATCCCGCTCATGACGATGAACGGCACCTTCGTCGTCAACGGCACCGAGCGCGTCATCGTCTCGCAGATGCACCGTTCGCCGGGCGTGTTCTTCGACCACGACAAGGGCAAGACCCATTCGTCCGGCAAGCTGCTGTTTGCCGCGCGCGTGATTCCGTATCGCGGTTCCTGGCTCGACATCGAGTTCGACGCCAAGGACATCGTGTTCGCGCGCATCGACCGCCGCCGCAAGCTGCCCGTGACCTCGCTGATGTACGCGCTCGGTCTCGACGGCGAGCAGATCCTGTCGACCTTCTACAAGAAGATCACCTACAAGCGGACCAAGGACGGATGGCGCGTGCCGTTCGATGCCAACCGCTTCCGCGGCTATTCGACCGTCAACGACCTGATCGACGCCGACACCGGCAAGGTGGTGCTCGAGGCTGGCAAGAAGCTGACCGTGCGCCAGGCGCGCCAGCTTCAGGAGAAGGGCCTGAAGGCGCTGCGCATGTCGGACGAGGAGCTCGTCGGCAACTATCTCGCCGAGGATCTCGTCAACCCGAAGACCGGTGAGATCTACGCCGAAGCCGGCGAGGAGATCACCGAGAAGTCGCTCAAGGTGCTGAACGAGCAGGGCTACAAAGACCTGCCGTTGCTCGACATCGACCACGTCAATGTCGGCGCCTACATCCGCAACACGCTGTCGGCCGACAAGAACATGACGCGCGAGGACGCGCTGTTCGACATCTACCGCGTGATGCGTCCGGGCGAGCCGCCGACGCTGGATTCGGCGCAGGCGATGTTCCAGTCGCTGTTCTTCGACGCCGAGCGCTACGACCTCTCCGCGGTCGGCCGCGTCAAGATGAACATGCGCCTCGAGCTCGATGCGCCCGATACCCATCGCACGCTGCGCAAGGAAGACATTCTGGCGGTCATCAAGACGCTGGTCGACCTGCGCGACGGCAAGGGCGAGATCGACGACATCGACCATCTCGGCAATCGCCGGGTGCGCTCGGTCGGCGAACTCATGGAGAACCAGTACCGGATCGGCCTGCTCCGCATGGAGCGCGCGATCAAGGAGCGCATGTCGAGCGTCGATATCGACACCGTGATGCCGCAGGACCTGATCAACGCCAAGCCCGCGGCCGCCGCGGTGCGCGAGTTCTTCGGCTCCTCGCAGCTGTCGCAGTTCATGGACCAGACCAACCCGCTGTCGGAGATCACCCACAAGCGGCGTCTGTCGGCGCTTGGCCCGGGCGGTCTGACCCGCGAGCGCGCCGGCTTCGAAGTCCGCGACGTGCATCCGACGCATTACGGCCGCATCTGCCCGATCGAGACGCCGGAAGGTCCGAACATCGGCCTGATCAACTCGCTGGCGACGTTCGCGCGCGTCAACAAGTACGGCTTCGTCGAGACGCCCTATCGCAAGATCAAGGACGGCCGGGTCACCGACGAGGTGATCTATCTGTCGGCGATGGAAGAGGGCCGCTACCGCGTCGCGCAGGCCAACGTGCCGCTCGATGCCAAGGGCCGCTTCACCGACGACCTCGTGGTCTGCCGTCATGCCGGCGAAGTGCTGCCGGTGACGCCGGACAAGGTCGACTACATGGACGTGTCGCCGAAGCAGCTGGTTTCGGTCGCCGCGGCGCTGATCCCGTTCCTCGAGAACGACGACGCCAACCGCGCGCTGATGGGCTCGAACATGCAGCGCCAGGCGGTGCCGCTGGTTCGCGCCGAGGCGCCGTTCGTCGGCACCGGCATGGAAGGCGTGGTCGCCCGTGACTCGGGCGCGGCGATTGCCGCGCGCCGCTCGGGCGTGATCGACCAGATCGACGCCACCCGCGTCGTGATCCGCGCCACCGAGGATCTCGATCCGACCAAGTCGGGCGTCGATATCTACCGGCTGATGAAGTACCAGCGCTCGAACCAGTCGACCTGCATCAACCAGCGTCCGCTGGTGAAGGTCGGCGACATCGTCAAGAAGGGCGACATCATCGCCGACGGTCCGTCGACCGATCTCGGCGAGCTCGCGCTCGGCCGCAACGTGCTGGTCGCGTTCATGCCGTGGAACGGCTACAACTTCGAAGACTCGATCCTGCTCTCCGAGCGGATCGTGAAGGACGACGTCTTCACCTCGATTCACATCGAGGAGTTCGAGGTGATGGCCCGCGACACCAAGCTCGGTCCTGAGGAAATCACCCGCGACATTCCGAACGTCTCGGAAGAAGCGCTGAAGAATCTCGACGAAGCCGGTATCGTCTACATCGGTGCGGAAGTCCGCGCCGGCGACATCCTGGTCGGCAAGATCACGCCGAAGGGCGAGAGCCCGATGACGCCGGAAGAGAAGCTGCTGCGCGCCATCTTCGGCGAGAAGGCCTCCGACGTCCGCGACACCTCGCTGCGCGTGCCTCCGGGCGTGCAGGGCACCATCGTGGAAGTCCGCGTGTTCAACCGCCACGGCGTCGACAAGGACGAGCGTGCGCTGGCGATCGAGCGCGAGGAGATCGAGCGTCTGGCCAAAGACCGCGACGACGAGCAGGCGATCCTGGACCGCAACGTCTACAGCCGCCTCGCCGAGCTACTGGAGAACCGCCAGGGCATCGCCGGCCCGAAGGGCTTCAAGAAGGATACCAAGATCACCCGCGCGGTGCTCGACGAGTATCCGAAGTCGCAGTGGTGGCTGTTCGCCTCGCCGAACGACAAGCTGATGGCCGAGATCGAGGCCATGCGGAAGCAGTACGACGAGTCGAAGAAGGGCCTCGAGCAGCGCTTCCTCGACAAGGTCGAGAAGCTGCAGCGTGGCGACGAGCTGCCGCCCGGCGTGATGAAGATGGTCAAGGTCTTCGTCGCGGTGAAGCGCAAGATCCAGCCCGGCGACAAGATGGCCGGCCGTCACGGCAACAAGGGTGTGGTGTCGAAGATCGTGCCGATCGAGGACATGCCGTTCCTCGAGGACGGAACGCACGCCGACATCGTGCTCAATCCGCTCGGCGTGCCTTCGCGCATGAACGTCGGTCAGATCCTTGAGACGCATCTCGGTTGGGCCTGCGCCGGCCTCGGCAAGCGCATCGGCCAGACCATCGACGCCTATTATCACAAGCAGGATCTCAAGCCGTTGCGCGAGACCCTGAAGAAGATCTACGGCGAAGACGAGACCATCAAGTCGCTGAACGACAACGAGCTGGTCGAGCTCGGTCGTAACCTGAGCCACGGCGTGCCGATCGCAACGCCGGTGTTTGACGGCGCCAAGGAAGCCGATATCGAGGAGATGCTGAAGCTCGCGGGCTTCGACGCCTCCGGCCAGTCGACCGTCTATGACGGCCGTACCGGCGACCAGTTCGATCGCAAGGTGACGATGGGCTACATCTACATGCTCAAGCTCCATCATCTCGTGGACGACAAGATCCACGCGCGTTCGATCGGTCCGTACTCGCTCGTCACCCAGCAGCCGCTGGGCGGCAAGGCGCAGTTCGGCGGCCAGCGCTTCGGCGAAATGGAGGTCTGGGCGCTGGAAGCCTACGGCGCCGCTTACACGCTGCAGGAGATGCTGACCGTGAAGTCGGACGACGTCGCCGGCCGTACCAAGGTGTACGAGGCGATCGTGCGCGGCGACGACACCTTCGAGGCCGGTATTCCGGAATCGTTCAACGTGCTGGTCAAGGAAATGCGCTCGCTCGGCCTCAACGTCGACCTGCACAATTCCAAGGTGGGACCGGCGTCGACGTCGGAAGCGGCCGAGTAACGCTGTGATCATGCCCGGCGCGAAATGCGCCGGGCCTCCGCACTCCGCTCGGACGTTGGGCGGGGCGCGCGCTGAATAGAAGTTTCGAATTTGCTGCCGGTGACGATCGGCACGCGAGGAGAAGACCATGAATCAAGAGATTATGAATCTTTTCAATCCGACGACCCCGGCCCAGGTCTTCGACCAGATCCGGATTTCGATCGCGTCTCCGGAGAAGATTCTGTCCTGGTCCTACGGCGAGATCAAGAAGCCGGAGACCATCAACTACCGCACCTTCAAGCCGGAGCGTGACGGCCTGTTCTGCGCGCGCATCTTCGGGCCGATCAAGGACTACGAGTGCCTGTGCGGCAAGTACAAGCGGATGAAGTACAAGGGCATCATCTGCGAGAAGTGCTCGGTCGAGGTGACGCTGTCGCGCGTCCGGCGCGAGCGCATGGGCCATATCGAGCTGGCCGCGCCTGTCGCCCACATCTGGTTCCTGAAGTCGCTGCCCTCGCGCATCGGCCTGTTGCTCGACATGACGCTGAAGGATCTCGAGCGGATCCTCTACTTCGAATACTACGTCGTGCTCGAGCCGGGTCTCACCGCGCTGAAGGACCGCCAGCTGCTGTCCGAAGACGAGTATCTGAAGGCGCAGGACGAGTACGGCCAGGATTCCTTCACCGCCATGATCGGCGCCGAGGCGATCCGCGAGCTGCTCAAGGGGCTCGAGCTCGAAAAGCTCGAGGCGACGCTGCGTGCCGACATGGCGGAGACCGACTCCGACATCAAGCACAAGAAGCTCGCCAAGCGCCTGAAGATCGTCGAGGCCTTCCGCGTTTCCGGCAACAAGCCGGAATGGATGATCATGACGGTGGTGCCGGTGATTCCGCCGGACCTGCGTCCGCTTGTGCCGCTTGACGGCGGCCGGTTCGCGACCTCCGACCTCAACGACCTGTATCGCCGCGTCATCAACCGCAACAACCGCTTGAAGCGGCTGATGGAGCTGCGTGCGCCCGACATCATCATCCGCAACGAAAAGCGCATGCTGCAGGAGGCCGTCGACGCGCTGTTCGACAACGGCCGCCGCGGCCGCGTCATCACCGGCGCCAACAAGCGGCCTTTGAAGTCGCTCGCCGACATGCTGAAGGGCAAGCAGGGCCGGTTCCGCCAGAACCTGCTCGGCAAGCGCGTCGACTATTCCGGCCGTTCGGTGATCGTGGTCGGTCCCGAGCTGCGCCTGCACCAGTGCGGCCTGCCGAAGAAGATGGCGCTCGAGCTGTTCAAGCCGTTCATCTACTCGCGGCTCGATGCCAAGGGTCTGTCCACCACGGTGAAGCAGGCCAAGAAGCTGGTCGAGAAGGAGCGTCCGGAGGTCTGGGATATCCTCGACGAGGTGATCCGCGAGCATCCGGTGCTGCTCAACCGCGCACCGACGCTGCATCGCCTCGGCATCCAGGCGTTCGAGCCGGTGCTGATCGAGGGCAAGGCGATCCAGCTGCACCCGCTGGTCTGCGCCGCCTTCAACGCCGACTTCGACGGCGACCAGATGGCCGTGCACGTTCCGCTGTCGCTCGAAGCGCAGCTGGAAGCGCGCGTCCTGATGATGTCGACCAACAACATCCTGCATCCGGCGAACGGCCAGCCGATCATCGTGCCGTCGCAGGACATCGTGCTCGGCCTCTACTACGTCTCGATCATGCGCGAAGGCCTGCCCGGCGAGGGCAAGATCTTCGGCGACATGGCCGAGCTCGAGCACGCCCTGCATTCGAAGGTCATCCACCTCCACACCAAGATCAAGTACCGGTGGGAAGGCCTCGACGAGGAAGGCAAGCAGTCCAAGCGCTGGATCGAAACCACCGCGGGCCGCGTCATGCTCGGCAACCTGCTGCCGAAGAACCCGAAGATCTCGTACGACATCATCAACAAGTTGATGACCAAGCGCGAGATCTCCGGCGTGATCGATCAGGTCTACCGGCACTGCGGTCAGAAGGAGACGGTGATCTTCTGCGACCGCATCATGGCGCTCGGCTTCTACAACGCCTTCAAGGCGGGCATCTCGTTCGGCAAGGACGACATGGTCGTGCCGGCGTCGAAGTGGAAGATCGTCGATCAGACCCGTACGCTGGCGAAGGATTTCGAGCAGCAGTACAATGACGGCCTGATCACCCATGGCGAGAAGTACAACAAGGTCGTCGACGCCTGGTCGAAGGCCGGTGAAGAAGTCGCCAAGGCGATGATGAAGGAGATCTCGTCCACCAAGAAGACGGCGGCGGGCGCGGATGCCGACATCAACTCGATCTACATGATGGCGCACTCCGGTGCGCGTGGTTCGCCGGCGCAGATGCGCCAGCTCGCCGGCATGCGCGGCCTGATGGCCAAGCCGTCGGGCGAGATCATCGAGACGCCGATCATTTCCAACTTCAAGGAAGGTCTGTCGGTGCTCGAGTACTTCAACTCGACCCACGGCGCCCGCAAGGGCCTCGCGGACACCGCGTTGAAGACCGCGAACTCGGGCTACCTGACCCGCCGTCTGGTCGACGTCGCGCAGGACTGCATCATCACGCAGACCGATTGCGGCACCACACTCGGCATCAAGATGCGCGCCATCGTCGACGCCGGCACCGTGGTCGCCTCGCTCGGTTCGCGCATCCTGGGCCGCGTGGCCTGCGACGACGTGCGCGATCCCGCCACCAACGAGGTCATCATCAAGCGTGACACCTTGATGGAGGAGAGCCATGTCGACGCGATCCAGCAGGCCGGCATCCAGGAAGTGAAGATCCGCTCGGCGCTGACCTGCGAGCTGATCAACGGCATCTGCGCCAAGTGCTACGGCCGAGATCTGGCTCGCGGCACGCCGGTCAACCACGGTGAGGCCGTCGGCGTCATCGCGGCGCAGTCGATCGGTGAGCCCGGCACGCAGCTGACGATGCGCACGTTCCACATCGGCGGCGCCGCGCAGCTCAACGAGCAGTCGTTCGTCGAATCGAACTTCGACGGCAAGATCGTGATCAGGAACAAGGCGATCGCCCGCAACAGCGAAGGCAGCCTGGTCGCGATGGTGCGCAACATGGTCGTTGCGATCGTCGATGCCGATGGCACCGAGCGTGCAACCCACCGTATCCAGTACGGTTCGAAGATGCACGTTGACGAAGGCGACATGGTCAAGCGCGGCCAGCGCATCGCCGAGTGGGATCCCTACACCCGCCCGGTGCTGAGCGAAGTCGAGGGCACGATCGGTTTCGAGGATCTGGTCGAAGGCCAGTCGATCTCGGAAACGCTCGACGAATCGACCGGTATCGCCAAGCGCGTGGTCATCGACTGGCGCACGACGCGCGGCGGCTCGGACCTGCGCCCGGCCATCGTGGTCAAGGGCAAGGACGGCAAGGTGATGAAGCTCGCGCGTGGCGGCGATGCCCGCTACATGCTGTCGGTCGACGCCATTCTGTCGGTCGACATCGGCGGCAAGGTGATGCCCGGCGACATCCTGGCGCGTATCTCGACCGAGAGCGCCAAGACGCGTGACATCACCGGCGGTCTGCCGCGGGTGGCGGAACTGTTCGAGGCTCGCAAGCCGAAGGATGCGGCGATCATCGCGGAGACCGCGGGAACGATCCGCTTCGGCCGCGACTACAAGAACAAGCGCCGCATCTCGATCGAGCCGATGGACAAGACCGAGGAGCCGCGCGAGTACCTGATCCCGAAGGGCAAGCACATCCACCTTCAGGACGGCGACATCGTCGAAAAGGGCGATTTCATCGTCGAAGGCAATCCGGCGCCGCACGACATCCTGGCGATCAAGGGCATCGAGGAACTCGCTGCCTATCTGGTCAACGAAATCCAGGAGGTCTACCGGTTGCAGGGCGTGCTCATCAACGACAAGCACATCGAGGTGATTGTCCGTCAGATGCTGCAGAAGGTCGAGGTCACCGATCAGGGCGACACCGACATGATCTCGGGCGAGCAGGTCGACAAGATCGAGTTCGACGCGCTCAACACCAAGGCCAAGGAGGAGGGCAAGAAGCCCGCCACGGGTACGCCGGTTCTGCTCGGCATCACCAAGGCGAGCTTGCAGACCCGCTCCTTCTTCTCGGCGGCCTCGTTCCAGGAGACCACGCGCGTGCTCACCGAAGCTGCCGTCAACGGCAAGGTGGACCCGCTCGAGGGCCTCAAGGAGAACGTCATTGTCGGCCGCCTGATCCCGGCCGGCACCGGCGCCTCGATGGCGCGGATCCGCGAAGTCGCGGTCAAGCGCGACAAGCTGATCCTCGACGAGCGCGAGAAGCAGCAGGCGGCGATCGTGCCGACGGCTCCGGAAGCGGAGCCGCTGGCGCTGCCGCCCGCGGAATAGGCATCCGCAAGACTACGGGTATGGCGAGAAGGCCGGCGTTTAGCCGGCCTTTTTGCTGCTTTCTTTGCTTGCTGCGGTGCAGGGACGCAGTTTGTTCATCTTTCCTTCAGGCAAAAAAGTGCCTTTGCTAGGGTGACTTAGACCGGTTGTTTGGCTCGCGCCGGAGACGACGGAATCCATATGCTCGACTTGGCTATCGTAGGCGGCGGCCCCGGGGGGCTGATGAGCGCCTGGTATTTGAAGCGCAAACTCGGCGACCTCTGCCGCGTTACCATCTTCGAGGCGTCGAACCGCCTCGGCGGCAAGATCGTCACGCGCAAATTCGACACTGCGCCTGCGATGTATGAGGCCGGCGTCGCCGAGATCTATGATTACTCGATGACGGGGCCGGACCCGCTGCGCGAGCTGATCCAGCATTTCGGCCTGCAGACGATCCCGATGGATGCCGAGCAGGTGCAACTCGACGGCGAGCTGCTCGCCGACGTTCCCGGCATGCGCCGCAGATACGGGGCGAAGACCGCGGCCGCGATCGAGGCGTTCCGCAAGCGCTGCAGCGACCTGGTGTCGCCGATCGAATATTACGAGGGCGTCGGCGCCCACGACAACGAACACCCGTGGGCCTACAAGACCGCCGAGCAGGTCCTCGACGAGGAGGTCGAGGACGCGACCGCCAAGCGCTTCTTCAAGGTGATGGCGCGTTCCGACATCGCGACCGAGAGCCACAACACCAACGGCCTCAACGCGCTGAAGAACTACGTGATGGACGTCGACGGCTATATCGGCCTGTATTCGATCCAGAACGGCAACGAGCAGCTGATCGATTGTCTGCGCTCGGAAGTCAGCGCCGACATCCAGCTCAACCATCGTGTACTCAAGGTCGGCAAGACCGCCGATGGCCGCTACCAGCTCAACATGATGAACGGCAAGGGGCCGGAGACGCGCGACTTCGATCTCGTGCTGGTCTGCCTGCCGCACTCCTGGCTCGCGACCATGCGCTGGGACGGCGAGCAGCTGCGCAAGTCGATGGTCAAGCACGTCGCCTATTTCGACCGGCCCGCGCATTATCTGCGGGTCTCGATCCTGTTCGACGAGCCGTTCTGGGGCGAGAAGATCCCGGGCGCCTGGTTCATGTCGGAGGCGTTCGGCGGCTGCTGCGTCTACAATGAGGGCGCGCGCCACGATGTCGGCAAGCACGGCGTGCTGAACTGGCTGATCGCGGGCTCGGATGCGCTCGCCTTCGCCAATCTCAGCGACCAGGAGCTGATCGACGCCGCCTTGAAGTCGCTGCCGCCCTCGCTCGGCGATGCGCGCGAGCATTTCCTGGAAGGCAGGATCCATCGCTGGCTGTCGTCGGTCAACGCGCTGCCGGGCGGCCTGCCGGTGCGCGACGTCATGACCAACCACCGCCCGGAGCCGAAGGAGCACCCCGGCATCGTGGTGGTCGGCGACTATCTGTTCGATTCGACGCTGAACGGACTGCTCGATTCCTCCGATGCCGCGACCGACATCATCGTCACCGAGATGATGCGGCTGCGCCGTACCCGCGCGCGGGACGAGAGCTCGCTGTCCGACAAGATCGACCGCAGCTATTTCGACAATTATCGCGGCGCCGGGCCCTACGGCGAGGTCTGGCGCAACTTCACCGACCCGGCCTATCTGACGGACCTGATCAAGACGGTGTGGGGCAGGGCGAAGGGCTACAAGCTGCTGATCGCCGGCTCCGCCAGCGGCGAACTGGTCGGCGCGCTGCGCGAACGTGGCATCGATGCCTGGGGCATCGAGAACAACCGCTACATCCACGGCAAGACGCCGAAGGCGCTCAAGAAGTACAACAAGCTCGGCTCGATCGCCGACATGCCGTTCAAGGCCAACGAGTTCGACTTCGTGTTCGAGACCTCGCTGTGCCATCTCGGCGAGAAGCAGGTCGTGCGCGGGGTGCGCGAGCTCAACCGCGTGGTCAAGACCGGCGTCGTGTTCGCGTCGGTGACTTCCGACATGGCGCCGGCGGTGATCGACCGCTACGACCTGCTGCGCGGGGTGAAGAAGCTCGGCACCTGGTGGGAGTGGTCGGAATTGTTCTTCGGCAACGGCTTCGACCTGTCGATGCACCGCCGCGACTGCACCGATGCGCTGTGGACATTGACGCTGGCCGCCAACAAGGGGCCGGGGCAGTGGTACGCCGACTCCGACAGCCTGCGCTATTCCTTCTTCGACAAGGTCGAAGCCGAGCTCGACGACTAGCGGCGCCGAGCGGAAGCCTTTGCCGCCAGGCGACCGGCCTTGTGTCAACCAGCTGTCAAACGGCGGCAATGCTGCGCTCCGCGAATCCGCGCGAGCGTGCGGCGGCGCGTCGGCCGTTCCAAACGCTTTGCCGAATTCGTCATGATCGCATAGGATTACGGCCGCAGTGTTATCGGCTGCGGTTTCGATTTGCGGTCATGCCGGCCGTGGAGCATCGGTTGGTTTCATGGCGCCAAGACCTCCCTCATCAAGACCTCCTGCATCAGACGATCCGACGAGAGCGGCGGCCGACGATCCCGAGCTGAAGAAGAAGCCCGCGTCCGGTCCGCCCGCGGCGGCCGTTTCCACGAAGCCAGCCGCGGCGCCGGCTGACGACGAAGAGGATGAGGACGCGGACGACGAGTTCGAGCTCGATGACGACGATGATGACGAGGACCTCGTCGTCTTCACCGCCAAGGAAGCCGCCGGCGCGCTCTCCACGATCTTTGGCTTCGTCAGGCCGATCCTGGCGAACTACAAGAAGCCGTTCGCCTGCGTCGCCTTCGGCGTGCTGGTCGAGACGTTGTTCAACGTCATCATGCCGCTCAGCCTGAAATTCCTGATCGACGACGCGCTCGGCGAGGAGGATTTCGGAGCCCTCTACAAGATTCTCGGCGTGCTGGCGGTGGCCGGCATCGTCACCTCGATCATCGCCGTCTGGTACGAGCGCTGGGATGCGCGACTTGCCGCCGGCATCATCGCCGACGTGCGGACGCGGCTGTTCGACCATGTCCAGAACCTGCCGTCGGCCTATTTCGCGCGCACCAAGCGCGGCGAGATCCTGTCGCGCTTCTCGATCGATCTGTCGGCGTTCGAGGGTTCGGTCAAGACCTTTGCCAACAGCGCGGCGCTGCCGGGCCTCGAGCTTGTCGCGGGCATCATCCTGATGCTGTTCCTGAACTGGCAGCTTGCCGTGGTCGCCTTGCTGGTGTTTCCGATCACCCTGATCGGACCGCGCATCCTGACGCCGAAGGCGGTGCAGGCCAATTACGAGCAGAAGCAGAACGAAGCCGCGCTGCTCGGAACGGTGCAGGAGAACGTTGCCGCCCAGGCGGTGGTGAAGGCGTTCAATCTGCAGCGCCGGGCGCTCGGCTGGTTCACGATGCGCAACCGCGACGTCCGGGCCAAGGCCGCGTCAGCCATGTTCCTGTCGACCATGGTGGAGCGCACCGTCACCATCGCGGTGCTGCTGCTCCACCTCGTGGTGCTGGCGATCGGCGCCTATCTCGCCACCAAGGGGCAGATCACCGTCGGCACCTTCGTGACCTTCGAGAGTGCGTTCTGGGAGGTATCGTACAACATCGCCCATCTGATGCATTTCATCCCGGTGTCGATCCAGTCGGCGGCGGCGGTGCGGCACATCCAGGAACTGCTCGACGAGCCGACCCGCGGCGCCGACCGTCCCGGCGCGCCGGATCTGCCGCGCATCACCAACGACATCTCCTTCGACCGCGTCACCTTCCAGTATGAGGGGGCGCAGACGCCGGTGCTCGACAATCTCAGCCTCAAGCTCAATGCCGGCAAGAGCATCGCGATCGTCGGTCCCAGCGGCTCGGGCAAGAGCACGCTGATCAACCTGATCCTGCGGCTCTACGTACCGGACGAGGGCCGGGTCGCCATCGACGGCGTCGATATTCGCCGGGTGACGCGCGAGTCGCTGCGGGCGAGCATGGCGGTCGTGTTCCAGGAGAACATGCTGTTCAACATGTCGATCCGCGAAAACATCCGGCTCGGCAAGGAAGGCGCGACCGACGCGGAAGTCGAGGACGCCGCCCGGAAGGCCGAAATCCATCGCTACATCATGAGCCTGCCGCAGCGCTACGACACGCCGGTCGGCGAGCGCGGCGATACCCTGTCGGGCGGCCAGCGCCAGCGCATCGCGATCGCGCGCGCGATCATCCGCAACCCGTCCGTTCTGCTGCTCGACGAGGCGACTTCGGCGCTCGACCAGACCACGGAGGCTGCGATCAACCGCACGCTGCTCAAGGTCGCCGAGGGCCGCACCATGATCTGGTCGACGCATCGCCTGACTTCGGTGGTCGAGATGGACGAGATCATCGTGATCTCCGGCGGCAGGGCGATCGAACGCGGCTCGCACGAGGAACTGCTCGCCCGCAATGGCGTCTATCGCAAGCTGTGGGACGACCAGGGGCATCTGAATCATGACGAGGACGCCGACGACTCGGATGATGACGATGATGAAGATGAGGACGAAGACGAGGATGAGGAGGCGTGAGGCCCGCGCCGCGACGCGGGCGATGGCCGAGCGCTGGATTTTACTTTACGCCCGGTCCGCGGCTTGTGGACGTTGCCGGAATTGGTTGGCCGGCCGCCTCGTCGGCGCCGCCACGGGGTTGTGCAGCCGGCGCAGCCAGCCGCGGCCGAGATAGCCGAAAAAGCGTGCCCAGCGCTGGGCCTGCCAGCTGGGCCCCTTGCCGACCGACACCTCGCGGAAGCTGAATGCCTTGGCGTTCGACCAGGCGTCGCAGGCGGTCTTGACCGGATCGTCGTAGAACGCGGCGATCTTGTCCTCGCCCATGCCGTCGGTCGACAGCCAGGCCGGGATGTGGACGTTGCAGAGCTGGACGACGTCGGTGAACACCTTGTCGGTGCCGGTGCCGGTGACGGGGCAGGTGCTGGCGAAGGCATCACCGACCAGCACGACGCCTGCCTGCCGATAACCGGTGCTGACATAGATATCGGCGGGCCTGATCTTGATATCGCCCGCGATATCGAACTCGCCGGCGAGCCGGCGCAGCCGCGGCAGCGCGGCGTTCAGCGTCTCGACCGGATTGCGCCGCATCGCCCGCAGCCAGGGATCGTCGGCCTTGCGATAGGTGAAGAGGTTGGCGCGCATCCGGTCTCCGACCGGAAACAGCGTGATGTAGGGGATGCGGTCGCTGGGCCGCTCCGAGAAATAGGTCATGGCCGCGAACGGGAAGGCGGGGCGGCCTACGGGGACGAAATCGAACCCGAGCGAGATCGAGTGGCAGAAGCTCGTGACCAGCCGCTCGATGCCGAGTATCCGGCGCAGCCCGACGTTCAGGCCGTTGGCCAGCACCACGAGGCGCGCCGAGATCTCCTCGCCATTGGAAAGCACGAGCCGCTGCCGCTCGGAGCTGGTCGCGACATTGACCACCTTGTCGCAGATGAACTCCGCCGGCCCCGCGATTTCGTTCCGAATCGCGGCGATCAGCGCGTCGTACATGATGCCGTATTGCCGGCTCGGCTGCCGGTCGAGCAGGTGGCCGAATCGCGCGATCCAGTTCTCGCCGTCCAGCGTCGCCGAGCGGAGCACCGACTCGGCAAGGCCGGTCCTGGCGAATCGCTCGAGCTGGAGGTCGCCGCCGATCTTTTCGACACGGAAATCGAACGGATAGACCTGGTGGGGGTCGACCAGGACCGTCGGTATCCCGGCACGGCCGAGCATGGCGGCTGCGGTCGAGCCCGCAAGACCTCCGCCGATGATCGCGATGTCGGTATACCGCATAAGAGTTTCCGTGGCCGTGACCCCGATTTTTGCGCTGCGAATGGCAAATAAAGGCTTAGTTTCGAAGTTTGCCTTCAAGACCAACTTGGGGAGAGTTGTTTCTATCTATATTGTATCCGGGTATAATATGATTCCGCGTGCGCCCCCAAGATTCGGATGAAGGTGCGGGGAGGTCGGTCGGCCGTCACATTTCGCCTTGCGCCGAACCTCGGCGAAATGCGAAATCTGCAAGTGCCAGAGGCGTTTCTTTGCTTGTCGTTTTGCTTGACTTCACTATCTCTCGATTATACAAGGCGCCCACTTAACGACAGGCGGTGAGCTACGCCAGCGTCGGAACGGAACACCCGAAGGTCCTTTTTGAGGAGCCGGACGGGCACCAACCTCGACGAATGCCGCTCAAACGCTGTCGATGATAGCTAGGCAATGCCAGGACGATATTAGTTCTCTTGAGCACGTCCTCTTGAGAGTGAATTCGGATGCATGACCTCGGTGGCGGACCGAACAGCGAACGCTGACCGGTTCGGGATCGCGGTCCTCTGTGGCGTCGATGCGCTTTCCGCTCAGCGATGAGTGGTTGGCGCGATTTCGCTTTGCGCGGTTGTTTGTTCCGTGCCGAGCGGGCCGTGCGGGACGGCTAGTCCCGAGAAGAAATTTGCGGAGCCATTCAAGGTTTTCGCGCGAACTAAAGGGTGAAGGCTGCATGCCGACGATCAACCAGCTGATCGCAAATCCGCGTGAAGTGCAGAAGTCGCGTAAGAAGGTGCCGGCGCTGCAGCAGTCGCCGCAGAAGCGCGGCGTGTGCACGCGCGTCTACACCACGACCCCGAAGAAGCCGAACTCGGCGCTTCGTAAGGTCGCCAAGGTGCGCCTGACCAACGGCTTCGAGGTGATCGGCTACATCCCGGGTGAAGGCCATAACCTGCAGGAGCACTCGGTGGTCATGATCCGCGGCGGCCGCGTCAAGGACTTGCCCGGTGTGCGCTACCACATCCTCCGCGGCGTGCTGGATACCCAGGGCGTCAAGAACCGTAAGCAGCGTCGTTCGAAGTACGGCGCGAAGCGTCCGAAGTAAGCGGGAACCGATCAGATGTCGCGTCGCCATTCTGCCGAGAAGCGTGAAGTTCTTCCGGATCCGAAGTTCGGGAACATCATCATTACGAAGTTCATGAACTCGGTGATGTACGCCGGGAAGAAGTCGGTTGCCGAAAACATCGTCTACGGTGCGCTCGGCATGATCGAGGCCAAGACCAAGCAGAACCCGCTCGGCGTGTTCGAGCAGGCGCTCGAGAACGTGATGCCGACCATCGAGGTTCGTTCCCGCCGCGTCGGCGGCGCGACCTACCAGGTCCCGGTCGAAGTCCGTTCGGTGCGCCGTCAGGCGCTCGGCATCCGCTGGCTGATCTCGGCCGCCCGCGAGCGCAACGAGAAGACCATGACGGAGCGTCTCTCGGCTGAGCTGCTCGACGCCTCGAACAATCGCGGCAACGCCGTCAAGAAGCGGGAAGACGTGCACCGGATGGCGGAAGCCAACCGCGCGTTCTCGCACTATCGCTGGTAAGGCGAACAACGGAATTTAAGGAACAGTCTCATGCCCCGCCAACATGCCATCGAGGACTACCGCAACTTCGGTATCATGGCGCATATCGACGCCGGCAAGACCACGACCACCGAGCGCATCCTGTATTACACCGGCAAGAGCCACAAGATCGGCGAAGTGCACGAAGGTGCCGCGACGATGGACTGGATGGAGCAGGAGCAGGAGCGTGGCATCACGATCACCTCGGCCGCGACCACCGCGTTCTGGAACGGCAAGCGCCTGAACATCATCGACACCCCCGGCCACGTCGACTTCACCATTGAGGTCGAGCGTTCGCTGCGCGTGCTCGACGGCGCCGTTTGCGTCCTCGACTCCAACCAGGGCGTCGAGCCGCAGACCGAGACCGTCTGGCGCCAGGGCGACAAGTACAAGGTTCCGCGCATCGTCTTCGCCAACAAGATGGACAAGACCGGCGCCGACTTCTTCAAGTGCCTGTCCGACATCGTCGACCGCCTCGGCGCCAAGCCGATCGCGATCCAGCTGCCGATCGGTGCCGAGAACAACTTCAAGGGTCTGGTCGACCTCGTGAAGATGAAGGGCGTCATCTGGAACGATGAATCGCTCGGCGCCAAGTTCGACTATGTCGACATTCCGGAAGATTTGGTCGAGCAGGCCAAGGAATATCGCGAGAAGATGGTGGAAGCCGCCGTCGAGCTCGACGACGACGCTTTGGCTGCGTTCCTCGACGGCAAGGAGCCGGACGAGGCGACCCTGAAGCGCCTGATCCGTAAGGCCGTGTTGACCGGCGCGTTCTATCCGGTGCTGTGCGGCTCCGCGTTCAAGAACAAGGGCGTGCAGCCGCTGCTCGACGCCGTCGTCGACTATCTGCCGTCGCCGATCGACGTGCCCGCGATCAAGGGCACCGACGAGGACGGCAACGAGGTCGTGCGCAAGGCGGACGACAAGGAGCCGCTGGCGCTGCTCGCGTTCAAGATCATGGACGACCCCTTCGTGGGCACCATCACCTTCTGCCGCATCTACTCGGGCATCCTGCAGTCGGGCACCGGCGTGGTGAACTCGACCCGCGAGAAGAAGGAACGTATCGGCCGCATGCTGCTGATGCATGCGAACAACCGCGAAGACATCAAGGAAGCCTATGCCGGCGACATCGTCGCGCTGGCTGGCCTGAAGGAAGCGCGCACCGGTGACACGCTGTGCGATCCCGACAAGCCGGTGATCCTCGAGAAGATGGAATTCCCGGAGCCGGTGATCGAGATCGCGATCGAGCCGAAGTCGAAGGCCGACCAGGAAAAGCTCGGCGTCGCGCTTGCCAAGCTCGCCGCGGAAGATCCGTCGTTCCGCGTGTCGACCGACCAGGAGTCCGGCCAGACCATTCTCAAGGGCATGGGCGAACTGCATCTCGACATCAAGGTCGACATTCTCAAGCGCACCTACAAGGTCGATGCCAACATCGGCGCGCCGCAGGTGGCGTTCCGCGAGCGCGTGACCAAGAAGGCCGAAGTCAAGTACACGCACAAGAAGCAGACCGGCGGTACCGGTCAGTTCGCCGAAGTGTCGATTGTCGTCGAGCCGAACGAGCCCGGCAAGGGCTATGAGTTCGAATCGAAGATCGTCGGCGGTGCGGTGCCGAAGGAATACATCCCCGGCGTCGAAAAGGGCCTCAACAGCGTCATGGGCTCTGGTGTCGTTGCCGGCTTCCCGGTCGTGGACGTCAAGGTGCAACTGGTCGACGGCAAGTATCACGACGTCGACTCGTCGGCACTGGCGTTCGAAATCGCATCGCGGGCCGCGTTCCGCGAAGCGTTGACGAAGGGCAAGTCCGTTCTGCTCGAGCCGATCATGAAGGTCGAGGTGGTGACCCCGGAAGACTACACCGGCTCGGTCATCGGCGACCTGAATTCCCGGCGCGGCCAGATTCAGGGCCAAGACATGCGCGGCAACGCCAACGTCATCAACGCGATGGTACCGCTCATGAACATGTTCGGTTACGTGAACAACCTGCGCTCGATGAGCCAGGGGCGCGCGACCTTCACCATGCAGTTCGATCACTACGCCGAAGCTCCGGCGAACGTGTCGGCTGAAGTCCAGAAGAAGTTTGCCTGATTGTCGTTGATGGCAGTCAACGATTGAACGGAGAGTCAAATGGCCAAAGCTAAATTCGAACGTAACAAGCCCCACTGCAACATCGGCACCATCGGTCACGTCGACCATGGCAAGACCTCGCTGACCGCAGCGATCACCAAGGTGCTCGCAGAAACCGGCGGCGCGACGTTCACCGCCTACGACCAGATCGACAAGGCGCCGGAAGAGAAGGCGCGCGGCATCACGATCTCGACCGCTCACGTCGAGTACGAGACGCAGAACCGCCACTATGCTCACGTCGACTGCCCCGGCCACGCCGACTACGTGAAGAACATGATCACCGGTGCTGCCCAGATGGACGGCGCGATCCTGGTCGTGTCGGCTGCTGACGGTCCGATGCCGCAGACCCGCGAGCACATCCTGCTCGCCCGGCAGGTCGGCGTGCCCGCGCTCGTCGTGTTCCTCAACAAGTGCGACATGGTCGACGATCCGGAGCTGCTCGAGCTCGTCGAGCTCGAAGTCCGCGAGCTGCTCTCGAAGTACGAATTCCCGGGCGACAAGATCCCGATCATCAAGGGCTCGGCTCTCGCCGCCCTCGAAGACAAGGACAAGAAGCTCGGCCACGACGCCATCCTCGAGCTGATGCGCAATGTCGACGAGTACATCCCGCAGCCGGAGCGTCCGATCGACCAGCCGTTCCTGATGCCGGTTGAAGACGTGTTCTCGATCTCGGGCCGCGGCACCGTCGTCACCGGCCGTGTCGAGCGCGGCGTGATCAAGGTCGGCGAGGAAATCGAGATCGTCGGTATCCGCGACACCCAGAAGACCATCGTCACCGGCGTCGAAATGTTCCGCAAGCTGCTCGATCAGGGCCAGGCCGGCGACAACATCGGTGCGCTGCTCCGCGGCACCAAGCGCGAGGAAGTCGAGCGTGGCCAGGTGCTGTGCAAGCCCGGTTCGGTCAAGCCGCACACCAAGTTCAAGGCTGAGGCTTACATCCTCACCAAGGAAGAGGGCGGTCGCCACACCCCGTTCTTCACCAACTACCGTCCGCAGTTCTACTTCCGCACCACCGACGTGACCGGTGTCGTGCACCTGCCGGAAGGCACCGAGATGGTGATGCCGGGCGACAACATCGCGATGGAAGTGCACCTGATCGTGCCGATCGCGATGGAAGAGAAGCTGCGCTTCGCGATCCGCGAAGGCGGCCGCACCGTCGGCGCCGGCGTCGTCGCCGCGATCATCGAGTAACTACGCGAATAGGGAATGGCGAGTAGCGAGTGGGTCACTCCATTCGCTATTCGCTACTCGCCACTCACTAAAGAAAGAATACGGCAATGAACGGCCAAAATATTCGCATCCGTCTCAAGGCGTTCGACCATCGAATCCTCGATACGTCGACCCGTGAGATCGTGAACACGGCGAAGCGCACCGGTGCGCAGGTTCGCGGACCGATTCCGCTGCCGACCCGCATCGAGAAGTTCACCGTCAACCGTTCGCCGCACGTTGACAAGAAGAGCCGCGAGCAATTTGAGATGCGCACCCACAAGCGCCTCCTCGACATTGTCGACCCGACCCCGCAGACCGTCGATGCGCTGATGAAGCTCGACCTGGCCGCCGGTGTCGACGTCGAGATCAAGCTCTAAGGTTTTGGATTTTTACGTCCGCCGCTTGCGGACAGAAAGACAGGAAGCACGCCGATGCGCTCCGGAGTGATCGCACAAAAGGTCGGGATGACGCGGGTCTTTACGGAGACCGGTGAGCATATCCCTGTGACCGTGCTGAAGTTGGGCAACTGCCAGGTGCTTGGCCACCGCACGACCGAGAAGAACGGCTATGTCGCTCTTCAGCTCGGCTCGGGCGCCCGCAAGACCGTGTACATGCCCAAGGCCGAACGCGGTCAGTTCGCGGTCGCCAAGGTCGAACCGAAGCGCAAGGTCGCCGAGTTCCGTGTGTCCGAGGACGCGCTGATCCCGGTCGGCGCGGAAATCCAGGCGGACCATTTCGTGGTCGGCCAGTTTGTCGACGTGACCGGCACCTCGATCGGTAAGGGCTTTGCCGGCGGCATGAAGCGCTGGAATTTCGGCGGTCTGCGCGCCACCCACGGTGTGTCGGTCTCGCACCGTTCGATCGGTTCGACCGGTGGCCGCCAGGACCCCGGCAAGACCTTCAAGAACAAGAAGATGCCCGGCCACATGGGCGTCGACCGTATCACCACGCTCAATCTGCGCGTGGTTTCGACCGACGTCGAGCGCGGCCTGATCCTCGTCGAAGGCGCCGTTCCCGGCTCCAAGGGCGGCTGGATCTCGGTGCGCGACGCCGTCAAGAAGCCGCTGCCGAAGGAAGCCCCGAAGCCCGGCAAGTTCAAGGTTGCCGGCGGCGAAGCTGCCGAGGCTGTGGCCGAGAAGGAGGGTGTGTGAGATGGAACTGAAAGTCACCACCCTTGAAGGCAAGGAAGCTGGTTCGGTCCAGCTGTCGGACGAGATCTTCGGTCTCGAGCCGCGCAAGGATATCATCCAGCGCTGCGTGCAGTGGCAGCTGAACAAGCGTCAGGCCGGTACCCACAAAGCCAAGGGCCGCGCCGAGATCTGGCGCACCGGCAAGAAGATGTACAAGCAGAAGGGCACCGGCGGCGCCCGTCACGGGTCGGCCCGCGTGCCGCAGTTCCGCGGCGGTGGCCGTGCGTTCGGTCCGGTGGTTCGCTCGCACGCGACCGACCTGCCGAAGAAGGTGCGCGCGCTCGCGCTGAAGCATGCGCTGTCGGCCAAGGCCAAGGACGGCGGGCTGATCGTGATCGACAATGCGCAGCTCGAGGCCGCCAAGACCAAGGCGCTGCTCGGTCACTTCTCCGGCCTCGGGCTCACCAACGCGCTGATCATCGACGGCGCCGAGCTCAACGCCGGTTTCGCGACCGCGGCCCGCAACATTCCGAACATCGACGTGCTGCCGATCCAGGGCATCAACGTCTACGACATTCTCCGCCGCCAGAAGCTGGTGCTGACCAAGGCTGCGGTTGATGCGCTGGAGGCGCGCTTCAAATGAAGAACATCGATCCGCGCCACTACGACGTCATCATCTCTCCCGTCGTGACGGAAAAGGCGACGCTCGCCTCCGAGCACAACAAGGTGATGTTCAAGGTCGCCGGCAAGGCGACCAAGCCGCAGATCAAGGAAGCGGTCGAGAAGCTGTTCGACGTCAAGGTGAAGAGCGTCAACACTCTCGTTCGCAAGGGCAAGACCAAGGTGTTCCGCGGCAATCTCGGCTCGCAGTCGGACACCAAGCGCGCGATCGTGACCCTGGAAGAGGGCCACCGCATCGACGTGACTACCGGACTATAAGGCGCAACGACGATGGCATTGAAAACCTTTAATCCCACGACGCCGGGCCAGCGCCAGCTGGTCATGGTCGATCGTTCGGCGCTCTACAAGGGCAAGCCGGTGAAGACCCTGACCGAGGGCAAGCTCGGCAATGGCGGTCGCAACAACACCGGTCGCATCACCGTGCGTTTCCGCGGCGGCGGCCACAAGAAGGCCTACCGCACCGTCGACTTCCGCCGCGACAAGGTGGACGTGCCGGCGGTCGTGGAGCGGCTCGAGTACGATCCGAACCGCACCGCGTTCATCGCGCTGATCAAGTATCAGGACGGTGAGCTGGCCTACATCCTGGCGCCGCAGCGTCTGGCGGCGGGCGACACCGTCGTCGCCGGCAACTATGTCGACGTCAAGCCGGGCAACGTCATGCCGCTCGGCAACATGCCGGTCGGCACGATCGTGCACAACATCGAGCTGAAGATCGGCAAGGGCGGTCAGCTGGCGCGCTCCGCCGGCACCTACGCCCAGATCGTCGGCCGCGACCAGGACTACGTGATCATCCGCCTGAACTCGGGCGAACAGCGTCTGGTGCACGGCCGTTGCCGCGGCACGATCGGCGCGGTCTCTAACCCGGATCACATGAACATCTCGATCGGCAAGGCCGGTCGTACCCGCTGGCTCGGCTGGCGTCCGCACAACCGCGGCGTCGTCATGAACCCGATCGATCACCCGCACGGCGGTGGTGAAGGTCGTACCTCGGGCGGTCGTCACCCGGTCACTCCGTGGGGCAAGCCGACCAAGGGCAAGAAGACCCGCACCAACAAGTCGACCAACAAATTCATTCTCCTCAGCCGCCACAAGCGGAAGAAGTAAGGAACGCCGGACATGGTTCGTTCAGTCTGGAAAGGCCCGTTCGTCGAAGGTTCTCTGCTCAAGAAGGCAGATGCCGCGCGCTCGTCCGGCCGTCACGACGTCATCAAGATCTGGAGCCGCCGCTCGACCATCCTGCCGCAGTTCGTCGGCCTGACGTTCGGCGTCTATAACGGCCACAAGCACGTGCCGGTGGCAATCAACGAGGAAATGGTGGGTCACAAGTTCGGCGAGTTCTCGCCGACCCGGACCTTCCACGGCCATTCGGGCGACAAGAAAGCCAAGAAGGCTTGAGGATTAACCGATGAGCAAACCAAAGCGCGAACGTAGCCTCGCGGACAATGAGGCCAAGGCCGTCGCCCGCATGCTGCGCGTCAGCCCGCAGAAGCTCAACCTGGTGGCGCAGCTGATCCGCGGCCGCAAGGCGTCCGCTGCGCTCGCCGACCTGCAGTTCTCGCGCAAGCGGATCGCGGTCGACGTCAAGAAGTGCCTGGAATCGGCGATCGCGAACGCCGAGAACAACCATGACCTCGAGGTTGACGATCTGGTCGTCGCCGAGGCGCATGTCGGCAACGGCATCGTGATGAAGCGTTTTGCTCCGCGCGGCCGTGGCCGTTCGGGCCGTGTGTTCAAACCGTTCTCGCACCTGACCATCGTGGTTCGTCAGGTCGAGGCCGAGGCAAGCGCCTAAGAAGGGCGCAGGAGAAGACGATGGGTCAAAAGATCAATCCAATCGGACTGCGTCTCGGCATCAACCGGACCTGGGACTCCCGTTGGTTCGCCGGCAAGCAGGAATACGGCAAGCTGCTGCACGAGGACGTCAAGATCCGTGAGATCCTGCACAAGGAGCTCAAGCAGGCGGCCGTGGCCCGCATCGTGATCGAGCGTCCGCACAAGAAGTGCCGCGTGACGATCCACTCGGCCCGTCCGGGCGTCGTGATCGGCAAGAAGGGCGCCGACATCGACAAGCTGCGCAAGAAGGTTGCCGACATCACCTCGTCGGACGTCGTGATCAACATCGTCGAAATCCGCAAGCCGGAGCTCGACGCGACCCTGGTCGCTGAATCGATCGCCCAGCAGCTCGAGCGCCGCGTCGCGTTCCGCCGCGCCATGAAGCGCGCCGTGCAGTCGGCGATGCGTCTCGGTGCCGGTGGCATCCGCATCAACTGCTCGGGCCGTCTCGGCGGCGCCGAAATCGCGCGCATGGAGTGGTACCGCGAAGGTCGCGTGCCGTTGCACACGCTGCGCGCCGACGTCGACTACGGCGTTGCCACCGCGTTCACGACCTTTGGCACCTGCGGCGTCAAGGTCTGGATCTTCAAGGGCGAGATCCTCGAGCACGATCCGATGGCCCAGGACAAGAAGATGGCCGAAGGCGACAGCACGCCGCGTTCGCGCCGCGACGCCGCTTGAGGCAAAGCAGGAATTTGAGGGCTTAAAGCCATGATGCAACCTAAGAAAACGAAGTTCCGGAAGGCGCATAAGGGCCGTATCCACGGCGTTGCGACCTCTGGCGCGACGTTGGCGTTCGGCCAGTTCGGCCTGAAGGCGATGGAGCCTGAGCGCGTCACCGCCCGTCAGATCGAAGCCGCCCGCCGCGCACTGACCCGTCACATGAAGCGCGCCGGCCGCGTCTGGATCCGCGTGTTCCCGGACGTGCCGGTGTCGAAGAAGCCCGCCGAAGTCCGCATGGGCTCCGGCAAGGGTGCCCCGGAATTGTGGGTGGTCCGGATCAAGCCGGGCCGCGTGATGTTCGAGATCGACGGCGTGCCGGTGCAGACCGCGAAGGAAGCGCTTTCGCTCGCCGCCGCCAAGCTGCCGATCAAGACGCGCTTCGTTGCGCGCATTGCGGAGTAATCGCCATGGCCGAGATGAAAGTTGAAGACATTCGCGCGATGAGCGACGACCAGCGGGAAGACGCGATCCTGAATCTGAAGAAGGAACGCTTCAACCTGCGTTTCCAGCGGGCCACCGGGCAGCTGGAGAACACCTCGCGGATGCGGGAAGCCCGCCGCGATATCGCTCGTATCAAGACCATCGCTGCCCAGCAGCGCGCGAAGAAGAAGTAAGGGGCCAGCTATGCCGAAACGTACTCTGCAGGGCGTGGTCGTCAGCGACAAGCAAGCCAAGACCATCGTGGTGCGCGTCGATCGCCGCTTCACCCACCCGATCTACAAGAAGACGATCCGCCGTTCCAAGAACTACCACGCGCACGACGAGAACAACCAGTTCAAGCCGGGCGACATGGTCTGGATCGAGGAATCGAAGCCGATCTCGAAGCTGAAGCGCTGGACCGTGGTCCGGGGCGAACACAAGAAAACGGCCTGATTACTTCGGCCTGGCCGAGGGAATTCAGGGAAATTTTGAGCGCGCTAAAGCGCAGAAAGAGGACGAGGTGCATCAATGATTCAGATGCAGACCAACCTCGACGTGGCCGATAATTCAGGCGCACGCCGTGTCATGTGCATCAAGGTTCTTGGAGGTTCCAAGCGCCGCTATGCCACCGTGGGCGACGTTATCGTTGTGTCGATCAAGGAAGCCATTCCGCGTGGCAAGGTGAAGAAGGGCGACGTGATGAAGGCCGTCGTGGTCCGGGTCCGCAAGGACATCCGCCGCGCCGACGGTTCGGTCATCCGCTTCGACCGCAACGCCGCCGTGCTGATCAACAATCAGTCCGAGCCGGTCGGCACCCGTATCTTCGGGCCGGTGCCGCGCGAGCTGCGCGCCAAGAACCACATGAAGATCATTTCGCTCGCGCCGGAGGTGCTGTGATGGCTGCCAAGATCCGCAAGGGCGACAAGGTGATGGTGCTCACCGGCCGCGACAAGGGTCGCACCGGCGAGGTGTTCGAGGTGCGTCCGGACGAGAACAAGGCTCTCGTTCGCGGCATCAACTTGGTGAAGCGTCACCAGAAGCAGACCCAGACCCAGGAAGGCGGCATCATCTCCAAGGAGATGCCGATCGACCTTTCGAACATTGCGTATGTCGGCAAGGACGGAAAGCCGACCCGCATCGGGTTCAAGATTCAGGCCGATGGCAAGAAGGTTCGTGTTGCCAAGAGCTCGGGAGCAGAGATCGATGGCTGATACAGCTTACACGCCGCGTCTGCGCGCGGAGTACGACAAGAAGATCCGCGGCATGATGACCGAGAAGTTCGGTTATGCCAACGTGATGCAGGTGCCGCGCCTCGACAAGGTCGTGCTCAACATGGGCGTGGGCGACTCCGTCAACGACCGCAAGAAGGCCGAGACCGCCGCCGCCGAGCTGACCCAGATCGCCGGCCAGAAGGCGATCGTGACCTATTCGCGGATTGCGATCGCGACCTTCAAGCTGCGTGAAAACCAGCCGATCGGCTGCAAGGTCACGTTGCGCAAGACCCATATGTACGAGTTCATCGACCGCCTGGTGAACGTGGCGCTGCCCCGCGTCCGCGACTTCCGCGGCCTGAACCCGAAGAGCTTCGACGGCCGCGGCAACTATTCGCTCGGCATCAAGGAGCACATCATTTTCCCCGAGATCGACTTCGACAAGGTCTCGGAAGCGCGTGGCATGGACATCACGGTCTGCACCACCGCCAAGACCGACGACGAGGCGCGTGCCTTGTTGACCGCTTTCAATTTCCCGTTCCGGCAGTGAGTAGCTGAGCCAAAGCCACTCAAACGCGGATACCCAGGAGCCAAGCATGGCAAAGAAGAGTTCAGTCGAGAAGAACAACCGGCGCAAGCGGATGGCGAAGAACGCCGGCCCGCGTCGCGAGAAGCTGAAGGCGATCATCGCCGACAAGACCAAGCCGATGGAAGAGCGCTTCGCGGCGACGCTGAAGCTCGCCGAGATGCCGCGCAACTCGTCGCCGACGCGCATCCGCAACCGTTGCGAGCTGACCGGGCGTCCGCGCTCGAACTATCGCAAGAACAAGCTCTCGCGCATCGCGCTGCGTGAACTCGGCTCCAAGGGCCTGGTTCCCGGCCTCGTGAAGTCGAGCTGGTAAGGGAGGGTCGGAACAATGTCTACGCACGATCCGATCAGCGATCTCATCACCCGCATCCGCAACGCGCAGATGCGCTCCAAGTCCAAGGTCTCGAGCCCGGGCTCGAAGATGCGCGCCAACGTGCTCGAGGTGCTGAAGTCCGAGGGGTACATCCGCGGCTACGCCAGCGTCGAGCATGCCTCGGGCCGGAGCGAGCTCGAGATCGAACTGAAGTATTTCGACGGCGAGCCCGTCATCCGCGAGATCGAGCGGGTGTCGAAGCCGGGCCGCCGCGTTTACGCCTCGGTGAAGAACCTGCCGCGCGTGAACAACGGTCTCGGCATTTCGGTGTTGTCGACGCCGAAGGGAATCATGGCTGACCACCAGGCGCGCGACGCCAACGTGGGCGGCGAAGTTCTCTTCACGGTGTTCTGAGGAAGGATTTTACGATGTCACGTATCGGCAAAAGGCCGGTGGCGATCCCGTCGGGTGTGACGGCGACCGTCGAAGGTCAGACCGTCAAGGTGAAGGGGCCGAAGGGCCAGCTTCAGTTCGTCGTGCATGACGACGTCGAGGTGAAGTTCGAGAACGGCCAGGTCAAGGTCGCTCCGCGGATCAAGACCAACCGCGCGCAGGCGATGTACGGCACCGCGCGCGCGCAGGTCGCCAACCTCGTCGAGGGCGTCACCAAGGGCTTCGAGAAGAAGCTCGAGATCACCGGCGTCGGCTACCGCGCCGCAATGCAGGGCAAGAACGTGCAGCTCGCGCTCGGCTACAGCCACGACGTGGTGTACGCGATCCCGGAAGGCATCACCATCGCGGTGCCGAAGCCGACCGAGATCACGATCACCGGCAACGATCCGCAGCGCGTCGGCCAGGTCGCCGCCGAGATCCGCGCCTACCGTCCGCCGGAGCCCTACAAGGGCAAGGGCGTGAAGTACGCCAACGAATTCATCTTCCGCAAGGAAGGCAAGAAGAAGTAACGGAGCCGGTCATGTCACTCAAGGTTACGAATGCCCGGCGCAAGCAGCGCGTGCGCCTTGCGCTTCGCCGCTCGGCAGGCGGCCGTCCGCGGCTGTCGGTGTTCCGCTCGTCCAAGCACATCTACGCCCAGGTCATCGACGACCAGAAGGGCGAGACGCTCGCCTCCGCCTCGTCGCTGGAGAAGACCATGCGCGACGCCGGCAAGACCGGCGCCGACATCGATGCGGCGAAGGCGGTCGGCAAGCTGCTCGCCGAGCGCGCGGCGCAGAAGGGTGTCAGGGAAGTCGTGTTCGATCGCGGCGCCTACATCTATCACGGGCGCGTCAAGGCGCTCGCGGATGCAGCGCGCGAAGGCGGATTGAGCTTCTAAATTTTACGAACGATGACGAGGAAAGAGGCGCAAGGCCTCCTAGAGATTGGAAAACACCATGGCAGGTGAACGCGAACGCGGCGGACGCGAACGGAGCAGGGAGCGCGAGGAGCGCGACAGCGAGTTCGTCGACAAGCTCGTCCACATCAATCGCGTGGCGAAGGTCGTCAAGGGCGGCAAGCGCTTCGGCTTTGCGGCGCTGGTCGTGATCGGCGACCAGAAGGGCCGGGTCGGTTTCGGCCACGGCAAGGCGCGCGAAGTTCCGGAAGCGATCCGCAAGGCGACCGAATCGGCGAAGCGCAACCTGACGCGCGTCGCGCTTCGCGAAGGCCGCACGCTGCATCACGACATCGCCGGCCGTCACGGCGCCGGCCGCGTCTACCTGCGTGCCGCTCCGGCCGGTACCGGCATCATCGCCGGCGGCCCGATGCGTGCGGTGTTCGAGACGCTCGGCATCCAGGACGTGGTGGCGAAGTCGATCGGCTCGTCGAATCCCTACAACATGGTTCGCGCCACGTTCGACGCGCTGAAGCATCAGGATTCGCCGCGCTCGGTGGCGGCACGCCGCAACATCAAGGTCTCCACCCTGCAATCGCGCCGCGTCGGCGGCGACGCCGAAGTGGTGGCGGAATAACAACGCGCGCTTCTCGAAGCGCTATTCGGAGTTACTGTCATGGCCAAGGCCAGCAAGACCATCAAGGTCGAGCAGATCGGCAGCGCAATCCGCCGCCATCACTCGCAGCGTTCGACGCTGATCGGCCTCAAGCTCAACAAGATCGGCCGGGTTGCCGAGCTGCAGGATACCCCTGAAGTTCGCGGCATGATCAGCAAGGTTCAGCATCTCGTCCGCGTCGTCGGCGAGTAAGCAGAGATAAGGAGAAGGGCGATGAAGCTCAGCGATATCGCCGACAACGCCGGCTCGCGCAAGAAGCGCATGCGTGTCGGCCGTGGCATCGGTTCCGGCAAGGGCAAGACCTCGGGCCGCGGCGGCAAGGGCCAGACCGCGCGTTCGGGCGTCCGCATCAAGGGTTTCGAAGGCGGCCAGATGCCGATGCATCGCCGTCTGCCGAAGCGCGGCTTCAACAACATCTTCCGGCTCGACTTCGCCGAGATCAATCTCGACCGTCTGCAGGAAGCGATCGACAACAAGCTGGTCGATGCGAGCGCGACGGTGAACGTCGAATCGCTGGTGAAGGCTGGCGTGCTGCGCCGCGCCAAGGACGGCCTGCGGCTGCTCGGCCGCGGCGAGATCAAGACCAAGCTGACCATCGAGGTGCACGGCGCTTCCAAGTCGGCCATTGCCGCGGTCGAGAAGGCCGGCGGCTCGGTCAAGATCCTGGCCCCCGCCAAGGAAGAAGGCGAGGCGGCGTAACATCTGCGTCATTGCCCGCGACGCGCGGGCAATCCGCAGATCGAATGATGGACTTATCGAGGCCGAGCACCAGATAATGTCCGGTGTCTGCTGGCGCCCAGGGAATTGATCTCCTTGGGGGCGCTGGCGAAGTGGGCTCCGGGAGAAAGCCGAAACATGGTCTCAGCAGCCGAACAACTTGCCGCCAACCTCAATTTCGGACAGCTGGCGAAAGCCGACGAGCTGAAGAAGCGCATCTGGTTCACCCTGGGTGCGCTGCTTGTTTATCGGCTCGGCACCTACATACCGCTGCCCGGCATCGATCCCAACATCTGGGAGCAGGTGTTCCGCAGCCAGTCCGGCGGCATCCTCGGCATGTTCAACATGTTCGCCGGCGGCGGCATCCACCGCATGGCGATCTTCGCGCTGAACATCATGCCGTACATCTCGGCATCGATCATCGTGCAGCTGCTGACCACCGTGTCGCCGCAGCTCGAGGCGCTCAAGAAGGAAGGCGAGGCGGGCCGCAAGACGCTGAACCAGTACACGCGCTATCTGACGGTGATCCTGGCGCTGTTCCAGTCCTACGGCATCGCGATCGGCCTCGAAGGCGCCGGCAATGTCGTCAGCGACCCCGGCATGTTCTTCCGGATCTCGACCGCGATCACGCTGACCGGCGGCACCATGTTCCTGATGTGGCTCGGCGAGCAGATCACCTCGCGCGGCATCGGCAACGGTATTTCGCTGATCATCCTGGCGGGCATCGTCGCCGAATTGCCGTCGGCGCTCGCCAACATGCTGGAGCTCGGCCGCCAGGGCGCGATGTCGACCGGCCTGATCCTGATCGTCATCGTGATGGCGGTCGCCGTGATCGCCTTCATCGTGTTCATGGAGCGCGCGCAGCGCCGGCTTTTGATCCAGTATCCGAAGCGCCAGGTCGGCAACAAGATGTTCGAGGGGCAGTCCTCGCATCTGCCGCTCAAGCTCAACACCTCGGGCGTGATTCCGCCGATCTTCGCCTCGTCGCTGCTGTTGCTGCCGACCACGGTCGCGAACTTCAACGCCGGCAAGGGGCCGGAATGGTTCCAGTGGATCACGACCCAGCTCAGCCATGGCCGGCCGCTGTTCCTGTTCATGTATCTCGCGCTGATCGTGTTCTTCGCGTTCTTCTACACCGCGATCGTGTTCAACCCGACCGAGACCGCGGACAATCTGAAGAAGCATGGCGGCTTCATCCCCGGCATCCGGCCCGGCGAGCGCACCGCCGAGTACATCGACTATGTGCTGTCGCGCATCACGGTGCTCGGCGCGGTGTATCTCGCGATCGTCTGCCTGATTCCTGAAATTCTGATTTCCTACGCATCTGTCCCGTTCTACTTTGGCGGCACCTCGCTGTTGATCGTCGTCAGCGTGACGATGGATACGGTGTCGCAGGTGCAGGGCTATCTGCTCGCTCATCAGTATGAAGGGCTGATCAGGAAGTCGAAGCTCAGGGGAGGCCGCCGCCGCTGATCGCGGCTCGGCTTCGAACTCAAAACACAGGTGTGCGGACGTCGCCCACCTAGCCGGGGGGCGAAACAGAAATGAGATTGATCCTTTTGGGGCCGCCGGGCTCGGGCAAGGGAACCCAGGCGCAGCGGCTGGTGCACAAGCACGGCATCGTCCAGCTCTCGACCGGTGAGATGCTGCGCGCTGCGGTAGCCGCGGGCACGCCGATCGGCTTGCAGGCCAAGGAGATCATGGCCAATGGCGGCCTGGTTCCCGACGAGGTCGTGGTGGGAATCATCGCCGACCGGATCGAGGAGCCCGATGCCAAGAAGGGCTTTATTCTCGACGGCTTCCCGCGCACCGTGCCTCAGGCCGCGGCGCTCGACGATCTGCTCCGGAAAAAGCACCTCAAGCTCGACGCCGTGGTCGAGCTCCGCGTCAACGAGAGCGCGCTGCTCGCCCGCGTTGAGAAGCGTGCCGAGGAAACCCGCGCGCGCGGCGAGGAAGTCCGCCTCGACGACACGCCGGAGGTGCTGACCAAGCGCCTGGCGCAGTACCGTTCGCTGACGGAGCCGCTGATCCACTACTATTCGGAGCGGCGGAAGCTCCTGACGGTCGATGGCATGATGACCATCGAGCACGTCACCCGCGAGATCAACCGGATCCTGACCGCGCTCGGCGCGCTGGAACCGAAGGATCACGAGGATCACGCCCCCAAGGCGGCTAAAAAGGCCGCCAAGGTGGCCATGAGGGCCAGCAAGAAGCCGGCCAAGAAGGTAGCTAAATCAGCCAAAAAGGCCGCCAAATCGGCCCGGAAGGCTGCCAAGGCGCCCTCCAAGGCCAAAGCCGCCAAGAAAACCGTGAAGAAAGCCGCAAAGCAGGCGGTAAAGAAGGCCGCCGGCGCCGCGAAAGCCCGCAAGGGAGCAAAGACCGCCAAAAAGGCGGCAAAAAAGCTCACGAAAAAGCGAGCTAAACGCTAGGAGCGGTTGACGAAACCGACATGAATCCTTTAATAAGCCCCGCATCCAAGTTGGATAGTTTTATGACGATGCCGGGCCCCGAAGGACATGAGGGGAGGGCGTCGTGTTCGCGTTTGTGGACACAAGCCCGAGAGAGCAAGAACTCGAGAAGCCCGTATCCGTGATGGATCGGCGACAGGAGAGAAGTCCGTGGCCCGTATTGCCGGCGTCAACATTCCTACCAACAAGCGCGTTCTGATCGCGCTTCAGTACATCCATGGCATCGGCCAGAAGCACGCGGCCGACATCGTGGAGAAGGTCAAGATCCCGCTGGACCGTCGCGTCAACCAGTTGACCGACCAGGAGGTCCTGCAGATCCGCGAAGTCATCGACCGCGACTATCTGGTCGAGGGCGATCTTCGTCGTGAGGTCGGCATCAACATCAAGCGGCTGATGGACCTCGGCTGCTATCGCGGCCTGCGTCATCGCCGCGGTCTGCCGGTGCGCGGCCAGCGCACCCACACCAATGCGCGCACCCGCAAGGGGCCGGCCAAGGCGATCGCCGGCAAGAAGAAGTAAGATTTGCGAATTGCAGGTGGGGAGTAGCGAATCGAAAATTCGCTACTCGCCATTTGCGTTTTGAGGTGTAGCCGCTGGCACTACGGCGGCGTTGAGATCACAGGAAAGGTTTGAAATGGGCAAGGAAGCCACCCGCGTACGCCGCCGCGAACGCAAGAACATCGCCTCCGGCATCGCGCACGTGAATTCGTCGTTCAACAACACGACCATCACCATCACCGACGCGCAGGGCAACACCATCGCCTGGTCGTCGGCCGGCACCATGGGCTTCAAGGGCTCGCGCAAGTCGACCCCCTATGCCGCGCAGGTCGCGGCCGAAGACGTCTCCAAGAAGGCGCAGGAACACGGCATGCGCACGCTGGAGGTTGAAGTGGCCGGCCCGGGTTCGGGCCGTGAGTCGGCGCTCCGCGCGCTGCAGGCTGCGGGCTTCACCGTCACCTCGATCCGCGACGTGACCACCATCCCGCACAATGGCTGCCGTCCGCGCAAGCGTCGGCGCGTTTGATCTGTAAGTCGCGGGCGGCCTCTGGCCGCCGTGCGATGGTTTTTGGAATTGACCGCGCGGACTGATCCGCGATCTCCAACGCCGGGTTCGGCCATTCGATTTGGCCCCCTGACCGGCAAATGGGTGAAACAGTGACGATCCAGAAAAATTGGCAAGAACTCATTCGACCGAACAAGCTGCAGGTGACGCCGGGCTCGGACGCGAGCCGGTTCGCCACCGTGGTCGCTGAACCGCTCGAGCGCGGCTTCGGCCAGACGCTCGGCAACGCGCTGCGCCGCATCCTGTTGTCCTCGCTGCAGGGCGCGGCGGTGCAGTCGGTGCATATCGACGGCGTGCTGCACGAGTTCTCCTCGATCGCCGGTGTCCGTGAAGACGTCACCGACATCGTCCTCAACATCAAGGACATCTCGATCAAGATGCAGGGCGAAGGCCCGAAGCGCATGGTCGTGAAGAAGCAGGGCCCGGGCGCCGTCACCGCCGGCGACATCCAGACCGTCGGCGATGTCACCGTGCTCAACCCCGACCTGCAGCTCTGCACGCTGGACGACGGCGCCGAGATCCGCATGGAGTTCACGGTCACGACCGGCAAGGGCTATGTCGCCGCCGAGCGCAACCGTCCGGAGGATGCTCCGATCGGCCTGATCCCGGTCGACAGCCTGTTCTCGCCGGTCCGCAAGGTCTCCTACAAGGTCGAGAACACCCGTGAGGGCCAGATCCTCGACTACGACAAGCTGACCATGACGATCGAGACCAACGGCGCCATCACGCCGGAGGACGCGGTGGCCTATGCCGCGCGCATCCTGCAGGATCAGCTCAACGTGTTCGTCAACTTCGAAGAGCCGCGCAAGGAAGTCACGCAGGAGATCATCCCCGATCTCGCGTTCAACCCGGCGTTCCTCAAGAAGGTCGACGAGCTCGAGCTGTCAGTGCGTTCGGCAAACTGCCTGAAGAACGACAACATCGTCTACATCGGCGACCTCGTGCAGAAGTCGGAAGCGGAAATGCTCCGCACCCCGAACTTCGGCCGCAAGTCGCTGAACGAGATCAAGGAAGTGCTGGCCCAGATGGGTCTGCACCTCGGCATGGAAGTGCCGGGCTGGCCGCCGGAGAACATCGACGAGCTCGCCAAGCGCTTCGAGGATCACTACTGATCCGATTCCATCATCATGGCCGGGCTGTCCCGGCCATGATTCTACCGGGCGAACGCAGGCAGCCCACCTGAGCAACATGTCCGACGAACCGTCGCGGCAGATACCAAGTAAGGAATAGACAATGCGTCACGGCAAGGTTCATCGGAAGCTCAACCGCACCGCCGAGCACCGGCGTGCGATGTTCGCCAACATGGCGGCCGCGCTGATCAAGCACGAGCAGATCGTCACCACGCTGCCGAAGGCCAAGGAACTGCGGCCGATCGTCGAGAAGCTCGTCACCCTCGGCAAGAAGGGCGGCCTCGCCCTGCGCCGCCAGGCGATCTCGGAGCTGCGCGACGTCGACCAGGTCAAGAAGCTGTTCGACACGCTGGCGACCCGCTACAAGGATCGCCAGGGCGGCTACACCCGCATCATCAAGGCCGGCTTCCGCTACGGCGACAACGCGGCGATGGCCGTGATCGAGTTCGTCGACCGCGACGTCGACGCCAAGGGCCAGGACTCCGGTCCGACGCAGGACAAGGAAGCCGAGGCGGCGTAAGCCCGGTTACCGAGCAGATTTTGAGAACGGCGCCTTCGGGCGCCGTTTTTATTTGACGGCCGCGCTCCATCCCCGTCGTCCTGGCGAAAGCCAGGACCCATTACCCCAAATCTAAATTGTTGCGCGACGCTGGGGCTCAAATCCTTCTCATAATCACCTGCGGTGGTAATGGGTCCTGGCTTTCGCCAGGACGACGAGGTGTGTTCTATTTCCTCACGCATCGGTGAGACACAATTGCGGTGCATCGTGCCGCGCCCGATATCTCATCGACATCAATGGAGATGACAGATGAAAATCGACCTTTCCGGAAAGACTGCGCTGGTAACCGGCTCCACGGCGGGCATCGGCAACGCCATTGCGAAGGGGCTGGCGGCGACCGGTGCCGAGGTCGTGGTCAATGGCCGCGGCCAGGCCAAGGTCGATGCCGCGATTGCCGCGATCACCAAAGCAGTGCCCGGCGCAAAGGTCCGCGGCATTGCCGCCGATGTCTCGACCGCGGCGGGCTGCAAGGCGCTGCTCGCGGCGCTGCCGGACGTCGACATCCTCGTCAACAATGCCGGCATCTTCGAACCGAAGCCGTTCTTTGACATTCCCGACGAGGACTGGAGCCGCTTCTTCGAGGTCAACGTGATGTCGGGCGTGCGGCTGTCGCGCGGCTACATGCAGGGCATGCTGAAGCGCAACTGGGGCCGCATCGTCTTCATCTCCTCCGAATCCGGCCTCAACATTCCGACCGAGATGATCCACTACGGCATGACCAAGACCGCGCAGCTTGCGATCGCGCGCGGCCTCGCCGAGCTGACCAAGGGCACCGCCGTTACCGTCAACTCGGTGCTGCCCGGACCGACCATGTCCGAGGGCGTCGAGACCTTCGTGAAGGATCTCGCCAAGCAGAACGGCCAGTCGGTCGAGGAGGCGGCTTCGAACTTCGTCAAGCAGCACCGGCCGACCTCGCTGCTGCAGCGCTTTGCCAGCACCGAGGAGATCGCCAATCTCGTGGTCTATGTCTGCTCCAAGCAGGCCTCCGCGACCAACGGCGCCGCGCTGCGCGCCGAGGGCGGCATCGTCAACACGATCGCATGAGGCCGCATGCCGGCCTATGTGATTTCCGAGGTCGAGATGCGGGACGCCGCTGCGTTCGATGCCTATCGGACGCTGGCGGCGAACACCATCGCGCAATATGGCGGGCGCTACGTCGTGCGCGGCGGCGCGGCTGAACTGGTGGAGGGCGGTCCACCACCGAACGCGATCGTCATCGTCGAATTTCCGACCATGGCGCGCCTGCGCGAATGGTACGCATCACCGGAATACGCCGAAGCGTTGAAGCTTCGCGCAACCGCGCTGGAGCGACGCCTTCTGTTCGTCGAGGGCGTGCCGCCGATCTAGAGCGTTTTCGAGCGAAGTGGATACCGGTTCGCGTGAAGAAAACGCGTCAAAACAAGAATCTAGAGCCCCGTTCCGATTCAATCGGAACGGGATAGGCTCTAGCTATCCCTTCGCGCCGTCCAGGAATTCGCTGAAGCCCGCGGGACGGTAAGGGCCGAAGCAAATCTGCTCCAGCACGCCAATTCCGGTCTGCCCGCCCTGGCGGGCGCGGACCACCTGCTGCACGTGCACATTCTCGCGGGCCAGCGGGTCCAGCGTGACTGGATCGAACGACTCGCCGCCGATCTCGAGCTCGCCCTTCCACATGCCCTGGCCCCATTGCGGATGGCCGTAGCCGAGGCCCTTCATCTGGAATTTGAGGATCGGGTCGAGCGCGATGGTCGTGGTGTGGCCGTCGATATCGACGAGGTCGATTTCAGCCGACTGCGCGAGCCGGGTGTTCGGCACGTATTTGACGCGATGCCGCGCGGTCGCCATGCGGCGGTCGAGGCCGTCGATCACGCCGGGGATCTCGGCCTCGCTTCGGTAGAGCGGCGCGGTGATGCCCTCGCGGACCAGCGCTTCGCCCTGCGTCCCGTCGAAGAAGATCGCGTGCGAGATGTGGTCGTCCCAGACCAGCGGCGCCCAGAGGAAGAACACGCTCGGTGGCGGCATCGGCGCGCCTCCGACGTCGCGCTCGCCGACATTGCGCACGCCCCAGGAGCGATCCTTGGTGCCGTAGCAGGTGCGATCGTCGACCTTGATCCCGCCGTCGGGGTGGCTGATGACGCCGCTCCAGCGGCCGAACTGGTCGAACCGGGTCGAATCCATCGCGCGGCGGCCGCCGGACCAAAGCGTCTGGCGCGCTTCCTGGATCGCCGCCGTGCGCGCGGAGAAGGTCAGGTCGCAGGCGAGGCCCGTCGCATTGTCGTCGAGCACGACCCGGGTCCGCAGCATCGGCTCGAGCACTTCGAGCCGGAACGGACCGACCTGCATCTCGGTGCGCTCGATCGGGGCCCGCCGCGAACCGTAAAAGCAGTGCTGCCGCCCACCGCGTTCCACGACGCTGAAGGCGCAATCGAGGATCTTGCGGTGCGGGTAGATCGCGATGCCGATGCCGAAATAATACGCGCCGTCGGCGGTATAGCCATTGAACCAGGTCCGATCATAGACATTGCGGTCGCTGGTCGAGGGAACCGCGATCGGCTCCGGCGTCTGGTGGATGGGGAAGTCGTCCAGTTTGTTGAGCACGCCGATCCCTTTCGCTGTCCTGACGCGTCATCCGCACGCGAACCGCTATACGGTTCGCTCGAAAACGCCCTAGTCCTGCCAGTATGAAAAACTGTTGTGGTCCAGCGCTTGCGCGCAGGCGCCGCGGGTCATTTTCAGGAACAGCGCGTCGCCGCGCTCGGAGCGCTGGACGCTGAGCGCGGAGACGACGCCCATCATGATGCCGTGCAGCGTGTAACGCCGGTAATCCCGCCAGCAATCGTCCCAGCCATATCCCCGCACGCCGCGCCGGATCAGTTCCGAATGATAGAACCGCACCAGGTCGGCCTCATGAAGCCGTCGTTCGATCGGATCGATGCCGGCCGAGAGGAAATAGGCGACGTCGACGATTCCCGGGCCCACTGTCAGCGTCTGCCAGTCCAGCGTCGCCATCGGATGGGTATTGCCGCGGACGTCGAACAGCATGTTGTCGAGCCGGAAATCCGCGTGCTGCAGCGTTCGCGGCGCCGATCGATCGGACTGGTAGCGCAATAGCGCGTCCGGAAGCCGGTCGATCAGATCAAGAAATTCCGGCTCGATCACGCCGCGATATCGCTCCTTGTAGTGACCGATGATGCCGGGCAGCACCGCGCGAAGGTCTCTGCGCCGGCTTGCGGCCACCACGAAGCATTGCACGGTGTCGAGCGTCGGGTCGTTCCAGCGTGGTGCATGCAGCGCGGCGGCCTCACGCATCGCCGTCAGGCAGTCGGCGATCACGCATCCGGCGAGCTGATCACCCGCGCGCGCCGGCGCCAGGTCCTCCAGGATCAGGGTGAAGTCGTCGGTCGCCGGATCGATCTCGGCGAGAATCGGCCGCGGCGTGTGAATGGCGACGGTCGCGGCCAGCTCGCGATAGAACGCGACCTCGCGGACGTAAAGCGTATGCGCGGAACCGGAGTGGCGGCTGTCGGGATCCGCGGCCGGGAATTTTCCGACCACGCTCGCGGGCGTGTTCGGCTCATCGCCGTCATAGGTCAGGTGAAATCGATAGCTGTCGCCGACGAGGCCATTGCCGACCGGCTTGCACGCGAGATCGACGACCCTGACCTGGTCGATCACGCCGGCTTCGCGCAGCGCCCGCGTCATCCACTCCGGATCGATCCGCGACGGATCGGCCGTGAGCAAATTCATCGGTTTCCTCCCATCCCCGTGGGCGTCACCACCGCTCCAGCCGCGTCTTGCGCGGTTGGATTGAGGACGGGGTGATCGTTGCGCAAATCATACAGGCGATGCCGTGGCTTTGGCAAAAGCCGCGGCGGGCCTGTGGGGATATCATGCCCGGGATGTTGCCCCCGGGCATGAGGAAGCGGACGTTAGGAGCCTTACCAGCCTTCCAGCACGATCTTGCCGCGTGACTTGCCGCTTTCCAGTAAAGCGTGGGCGCGCTTGAGGTTCGCAGCGTTGATGGTACCGAAGGTCTGGTCGAGCGTGGTGCGCAGCACGCCCTTGTCGATCAGGTCGGCGACATCGTTGAGCAGATGATGCTGCGCGATCATGTCAGGCGTCTGGAACGAGGAACGCGTGAACATCGATTCCCAGTGCACCGAAACCGCCTTGCCCTTGAACGCGGCGACGTTGAACTCCGGCGGATCGTCGATCAGGCCGAACTTGCCCTGCGGCGCGATGAAGTCGGCGATCGACTTGTAGTGCTGGTCGGTGAAGGTGAGGCTGGCGACGAGGCCGACCGGCGGCAACTTCAGTTTTTCGATCTGCTCCTTCATCGGCTGCGAGTGGTCGATCACCGCATGGGCGCCGAGATCGCGGCACCACTTTTGCGACTCCGGCCGCGTTGCGGTCGCGACCACGGTCAGCCCGGTGAGGCGGCGCGCAAGCTGGATCAGGATCGAGCCGACACCGCCGGCGCCGCCGGTGATCAGCAGCGTGCGCGGATCGAGGCTCTTGCCCGGCACCGCGCCGAGCCGGTCGAACAGCAGCTCCCACGCGGTGATCGAGGTCAGGGGCAGGGCGGCGGCCTGCGCGAAGGAAAGCGACGCCGGCTTGTTGCCGACGATGCGTTCGTCGACCAGGTGAAATTCCGAATTGGTGCCCTGGCGCAGGATCGAGCCCGCGTAGAACACCTCGTCGCCGGGCTTGAAGAGCGAGACGTCGGGCCCGACCGCGTCGACCACGCCGGCCGCGTCGAAGCCGAGGATCTTGTAGCCGCCGTCGGTCGGCGCCGCGCGCTTGCGCACCTTGTAGTCGACCGGATTGGCCGAGATGGCCTTCACCGCGACGCGGACGTCGCGCCCCTTCGGCTCGGACTTGGCGATCTCGAAATCGACGAGCGAATCCGCCGCCTCGATCGGCAGCGATTTTTGGTATCCGACGGCCTTCATGCCTGGTCTCCGTGGTGGGCGATTGCCTGCCGTCTTACCTGTCGCGCTGGCGTCCTTTTGGCAAGTACTGTAAAAACAGGGAACTAGTCCCTGTTTGTATACTATTGGGAAATCTCCGATGAAACGGCAGAATTTTGCGCGCCGGCCGGGCTGCGCGGTCGAGGCGGCGCTGGACCTGATCGACGGCAAATGGAAGGGCGTGATCCTGTACCACTTGCAGGCCGGCACCCAGCGGTTCGGCGAGCTGCGGAAGCGGATGCCCGGCATCACCCAGCGCATGTTGACCAAGCAGCTGCGCGCGCTCGAGGACGATGGCCTCGTGATCCGCAAGGTCTATGCCGAGGTGCCGCCGCGGGTCGAATATACACTTTCCGAACTCGGCGAGAGCCTGCGCCCGGTGATCGATATTTTGAAAGCCTGGGGCGAGGGCCATCAGAAGCGGCTGTCTTGCGCGCCGGCGCCGGAGGTCGTTGTGAAGAAGGCGAAGCGCGCGGCTTGAAAGCATGTTCGAGCGACGCACTCCGCTTCACCTCGCCCCGCGTGTGGCAGGGCAATCGCATATGGAATGAACCGATTCTTCCGCACCGTCATGGCCGGGCTTGTCCCGGCCATCCACGTCTTTCTTCGCCTGGAAACAAAGACGTGGATGCCCGGGACAAGCCCGGGCATGACGAGTTTGTGGAGCTGTCTCTTATACAACTCTCC